>JBLMXX010000267.1:0-7184 GCA_050257995.1 Acidobacteriota bacterium
ATGCCGCGCCCGCCATCGGGAATCATGCAGCGGTGACCGCACGCATAACAGCGCACGCGATCGCGGTCCAGTTTTTCATACAGTTCGCCTTCACGTACCAGGTGGTCCAACACCTGGGCGAGCGGCACATCCCCCGCGATCGGCTTGCGAACTAGTTTGGCAATATCCGTACCCATAATTCAACTTCTTTACGCTTCAGACGGGTCGTTCAGACTTTGTCTAAAGCTCCTAAGAGAGTGTTTTGAAAGTCTAAACCTTGAACCACAAAGTCACAAAGACACTAGGACGCTGAAACAAATTGTGTGAGAATGAACATGATTTTCAGCCTTTCATTGTGCCTTGGTGCCTTGGTGGTGAATTTCAAAACGCTTTCTAAGGACTCGTGATTTCGTAAATCGTACCAGAGGCAAGGTCGGCGACGTATAAATTGCCTGCCTGGCTCTCTCCGAATGTGGATATATTGATCGCCGGCTGGGCGACTTGCTGGGTCTGCCAGTTCGTGCCGTCGAATCTCAGCCCCCAAATCCGACCCGAGCAATAGTCGCCGTAAAAGTAAAAACCCTGCATCGCCGCATTGCCCGGACCACGATACACATAACCACCGGTCACCGAGCAGCCGATCGAATCATTCACGCCGTGCGGGTACTCGACGACCGGACCGGAATAGCGGGCAGGTGCGATACATCCGGTGGGCGGATTATAACAGTGATTCCCCTCCAGAATTCGCCAACCGTAGTTCTCGCCCCCCGGACTCGACGCCGGCTGGAAATCAACCTCTTCATAACTATCCTGACCCACGTCGGCGATATAGAGGTCGCCCGTCTGGCGGTCAAAGGAAAAACGCCATGGATTGCGCAAGCCAAGCGCCCAGATTTCGCCGCGATAACCGGCTGTGGTGATGTATGGGTTGGTCGCGGGGATGTTGTATGTAAAGAGACCGGCCACTTTGGATACGAATGGCAGAAACGTCATCAAGGTCGCGCCCGGTGGGACCGGACCCGAGCTGTGGCTAGGTTCCACATTGATTCGCAAGAGCTTGCCCAGCAGGGTGGACGGGTCTTGAGCGTTGCCAATGGTCCCATGCTGGTCGCCGCCTCCGCCGCCGTCGCCCATCCCAATGTACAGGTAGCCATCCGGCCCAAACTGCAGCTGCCCTCCGTTGTGGTTCACCTCGGGCTGAGTGATATTCAGGATGACTTGTTCGCTGTTGGGGTCGGCAACATCCGGGTTCGCGGTGACAAAGTAGCGTGCGACGATCGTATTGCCCACGCCGGTCTTGTTAGTATAGTCGACGTAAAAGTAGCCCTTGCCGGCATACCCGGGTGGAAACGCCACACTCAAGAGACCTTGCTCGATATAGCCACTCTGAACCCGGCTCGTGATATCGAGAAACGGCGTTGGCAGGAGAGCACCGTTCTTCATAATGCGGATCGTGCCCGCCCGTTCCACGATAAAGAGCCGCCCACTGTTGTCTCCGGCGTGGGTGACATAGACCGGTTGGGCGAACGTGCCGGTGAGAGGATGCAGAGAAATATTGGGCCAGATAATCGCCGCCGGGGCGGCGAATAGACTCTGCCGCTCAACCCGCAGCAAGAGCAAAAGCGTGCCGATACCTGCAGCGATCGACAGCAGGATCAGCCCACCCAGCCTGCTATTCA
This sequence comes from Acidobacteriota bacterium, assembly GCA_050257995.1. Classification (GTDB taxonomy): domain Bacteria; phylum Chloroflexota; class Anaerolineae; order UBA4142; family UBA4142; genus JBLMXX01. Next base: position 1,659 of record JBLMXX010000267.1, read on the forward strand.
TTTCTTTTCGAGTATCGAATCTAGGCGCAAAAACGGGAATGGAAGGACGCAGGGAATTACGCCACTAGACATTCCGTGGTTGCACGGGATAAAAGGCATAGATGAGGACATGACGGTCTCAAGCGTAGCACACAGCGGCGCGATTGTCAATTAGTCCTATTCGACAAATCGGCGCTCGCTGCGATCCAGACGGATCTCTTCGCCGAGCATGTCCGCGACCATGGGGAGGTAGATGTCGTACATCTTTTGCTTGGAGAGGCGCACCTCGCGGTCCACGACGTAGGCGAGGGCATTGTAGACCTCGACACCGCCGTAATCGTCCATCAGCAGGTTGACGATCGGCGCGATGGACGGGCAGTCGAGTAACTGATCGTCGAGGTCGCCCAGGCGCTCTGTGCGCCCGATGCAAAAAGCGGGGACGTCGATGCGGAGGGGGTCTTCAAAATCTGCAAAGCGGATGAAAAATGAAACGATGGCGGGCGCGGTCTTGAGGTTCGCCCCGTCCAATAGCAGGCTCTTGGCGCCCGGCGAGAAACTGCGCTGACCCAAGAGCGCCGGGGTTACATAACCCGCCGCGCGATCAGTCCATTCGTCAAAGAACGCGCTGTCGGAAATCTCTTGGATGGGCTCGATCCCTTCATAGGTCTGGAGGATTTTGGAGAAGAGGGGTTGGCGATTAGTCTTGGCAATCGAGACGAGCAAGACCCCACGCGCTTGGCACTGCTCGAACAGATCGCGATAGTTGGCGAGAATATCACTGGCAAAGTCGCGCGGGACACCTTCCAGAGGAAACAGTTGGGCGAGGGTGCCGTATAGGGCGCCATCCAGGTAGAGGATGCTGCCGGAGGGGATCTGCCGGGCATAGTCGCGCGCCAGCTTGATCTCCAGGTTCTGGCGCATCAGGTCGGCAAAGCGATCTAGTTTCTCCGACTCGATCGTGCCGGGAAGGATTTCAATGTCGGCAATGGTCTCGTTGAGTCCTTCGCCGATCAAGAGCCCCTGCGCCACAAACAGCGTCGCGCCGTTGGAGAGGTTCGCGCGGCGGTTGGAGCCGTCGATCGCGTATGCCGGGCGGGGCTGCGCCGAGCGGTGCCGTTTGGGGGCGGCGTGCCAGTGCTTTTTCACGACCACGCGCAAGCGCTCGTCCAGTTTCAGTTCGTCGTGATGGTAACGCTCACGCAGTACATCGCGTTTTTCGACTATTTGGGAGCTCAACTGATCGATGAAATTCGCCATGCTGCCTCCAATCTGGGAGGTGATTTTGACCGACCATCCTAACCGGTCGCCATACCCGAACATCTGTGCGTATTATACTCCAAGGTCATCCAGATGTAAACCTATTCACACCCTGCCCTAATCTATTTTTCATCGCGATTTAATACATGCGTGGCATAATAACGGTGTTAGCTGGATGACAAAATGAATTTGCTATAGAAGGAGAAGTAAGAATGAGCACGCGTGGAGCAATTTTGCTGGCTATAGGAACGTTGGTTTTGGGATTGTTATTGGGTTTTGCGGCGGGAGGATTCACCGGCTATTTCATGGGGCAGGGCGTACGCGGCGCCATAGGCCGGAATTTCCAACAGCCCGGACCGTTTGCGCCGAACTTCCCGCAGGGGCAGGGGCCCCGGGGTTTTCAACAGCAACCGACCCCGGCGCCTCGTGACTCGCAGCCGCAGCCGACGCCGGCGCCTCGCGGCGGTAATGTTCCGCCCGCGCAGAATTTCGCAAATGGCGCGGTGGTCACAGAGGTGGTCCAGAATGGTCCGGCGGCCACGGCGGGCTTGCAAGCAGGGGACGTGATCACGGCAATCGACAATATAAAGATCGATGCAAACCACTCGCTCGCCGACCTGGTGGGGGCGCACAAACCCGGCGACAAGGTCGCCCTGTCCGTCACACGTGGGACGCAGAACCTGACGTTGACCGTTGAACTGGGGCAGGCGCCTCAGAACAGCAGCGCTGCCTATCTCGGCATCCGGTATGGCTCGGCGCCCACCAATGCACCGCAGCGCCGCTTCCAACAGCCGGGCGGCAACACTCTTCCTAACGGCTAGAGGGGGTAACGAAAGGCGGGGTCGATCTGAAATCGACCCCGCTTGTTTGTTCGAGTACTTTTTCGTTCCCCGCAGCCATTCCGCAGCGCGGCGGTCATCGACACCAAGAGGCGTGCTTTACCCACCTTCGTAGTGCGTGACAGAGACGTTCGGCTGAATGCGCGTGGGACCACTGAAATAGATGACGACTCTCTGCCCGGGACCGATTTGCCGGAGGCGGAGCGTGGCGAACGAATGCTCTTCGCCGCCGCCGCGTAGGATATATTCGGCGTCGCTCACGACCTGCAAGTGACGTATCTTTTCCGTGGCCGCGTCATCGTACTCTAGGACAATTTTGACATTGTTCGCGGCGCCGCGCCCCCGGTTCTCGATCACCACACCGCCCATGACGATCAGTTCCGGCACCTCGTAGGGTGGCAGGATAGTCTGGACTAGATGTGGCCCGGCGACTATGTTTTGCAAAAAAACAGCCACGTCTCCTCCTGAGCCTTGGCTGCCATTTTATCACGAACCGATATAAAACTGCAACTCGCAGTAATCGAAACGCGTTCCAGGTTTACCGTTGCTCTCTGATGTGAATCATCCAGTCTTTTCAAACGGTGAGCTCAGTAGCATGATACGGTAATCGCCGATATGCCGAAACCCGAGCGCCTCATATGCCTTTTGCGCCGTGATATTATGCTCACCGGTGAACAGTATACCCAGCTTCGCCCCCTCAGCCCGCGCGTCCAACAGCGATGCCGCGACGACGGCTCGCGCATACCCTCGACTGCGAAAGCGGGGTGGCGTCCACACTCCCCCAACTTGAACCGCCTCGCCGATCGCGGCGTTGAATGAGCTGCACGCGACCGGCTTTGCTTCATCTTCCAATATCCACGTCCGTCTCTCGTTCACCGCCCGCTCGCTTGATCCTCGCCAACGCTCCCTCAATTCAGGAGTATCTTTATCGTTAGAAGCTTCAATTGCATAGCCCACTCTCCATTCCGCGATCAAGTCAACATCGTCCGTCCCCATTCGCCGCGCATTCACTCTGCCCGATGCCAGGGCGAGAGGGACGACGAGAGAGTTCAAGTCTAAGCGGTACAGTTTCTCAGTTTCATCCATCTGCACATTGGAATCGTCGATTCCCAATGCTTGCTTCGCAACCCCGACCTGATCACGTGGACCGACCAGTCCGCCTAGTTCCCGCCGCGATTGCCTGACGGCTAGTTCGCACAACGGCGCGGGTTCATCGGGCGCCTGGAGCGCGAGGATCTTGTTCCAGTAGTGGGACGCCACGGCTGAAATCCTTCCATCGGTAAATCTGGCCGCATAAGTGCCCTGGTAGATTTCGCCCTCGTCGCTCAGCCCACTCGCGCGCAGGTTGCTGATCAGGAACATGGAGGACTCTACCCGCGGCAGCAAAAATGCTTCCAGGGCCGCCTTGTCTCCTTGGTTCAGAATGCGTATGACTGTCTCTCTCATAATCTGCACCCCCCTCTGGGATTATACAGCGAGTGGATGAAAAAACAAGAAGGGGCTGTCCAAAAAGACCTGCCGGTTGCTTAAACCTGCAAATTTTTGAACTGCCCCTGCGAATTCTTGAACCTTTTCAGCTCGATTACATGCAATACTTTAAATGAAGGGCTGTCCAAATCATCTTTTTGGACAGCCCCTTTGTGATTAGACTCTCACCTAATTTAAGCCGTGACCTTTTCCCATCCCGCTGCCAGCTTTTGATACTCTCCGATCATGGCATGGTAGCGTTCGTGGACGCCCGGTCCCATTTCTTCCGCTTCGATCACTTCAAAGGCCTCGTACAACCGGTCCTGGTCGCGGTCCGACAGCACTTGGTCCGCCATCGGGAAGAGGACGCCATTCTCTTTGTCGATGTGCTCCCGCAGCAGCCGGACGTATCCCAAGGTATTTTGGATCAAAGCCGGCGCGGCGGACTTGTCACCCTTTTCATATCGTTGGGCGGCTTCGTCCATTCCCCGGATGAACGCGCGCCCTTGGTCGTGCTCGATCAGCATCGTTCCGACCGGACCGCCTTCGTTCGGGATGCCGCGTTCCACCAATGTGGGGAACAACTGTGCTTCTTCCTTACCGTGGTGGCACTTGTCGGCAAAGTTCCGAAAAAAGCCAACCGAGTTGCTGAAGAGGTCCGCCGGAACGTCCTTGCCATCGCGCAGGCGGTACGCCGCCGCCTCGACCACGGCGAGCATTGCCAATATGCCTTCGTGCTCATCCATCAAGACCTGGGTTGCTTTCATTCTATATCCTCCCGTCCGCTTTATTCTGCCCACATTGTAGCATCTTGCGGCCCAGGTCAAAGCGACTAAAGTCACATTGGGCGGGATTCTAACAAAGCATTAACACCTTCGGGGCGATGCCTGTGCCCTAGCGGATCGTTTTCAAACCTTCGCGGATGGCTTCCACTAGCCGGGCATCGACTGCACGCATGACCTCGCCAATCGCACTTCTGGTGGCTTGTGCGCTGGCGCGCCCGTGACCGATGAAAATGAGATGGTTGACGCCCAGCAGAGGCACTGCACCCGTCTCGGCATAGTCGGTCCCCTGCCTGAGTTCTGCGACCACCTCACGCGCTCGCGCCAGCGAGTCCCCGGTCAAGCGCGCGGCCAGACCTTCGTCGACGCGGCGCAGCAAATGCTCGGAGAGACTCTCCGTGTACTTGAGCACGACGTTGCCGGCGAAGGCATCGGTGACAATCACGTTGGCTTTGCCGGTTGGAATATCGTACCCTTCGACGTTGCCGATGAAATTCAGGCCGCTCGCTTTGATCAGGGGAAAGGCGGCCTGGACCAGCGCGTTCCCCTTGTTGTCTTCGGCTCCGTTGGCGAGCAGAGCCACTCGCGGCTTGGCAATCCCCCGCATTCGCTCCATGAAAATGCTGCCCATCAGCGCGAAATGCAAAAGGTATTCCGGCTTGCAGTCGACATTCGCGCCGATGTCGATCACGAACGTGTCCGGCTGAATATCAAAGAGCAGGACACCTACCCCCGGGCGGGCGATCCCTTCAATACGTCCAAAGGAGAGCAGACCGGCAACGAGCGCCGCGCCCGTATGCCCCATCGTCAGGCAGGCGTCTGCGCGCCGCTGGAGGACGAGGTCGCATATGACGCGCATCGACAGACCCTTGCGCGTCTTGACCGCGAGGGCGGGCTGTTCGTCAAAGGTGATTTTATCCGGTGCATCCACGATTTCTAGATTCAAGCCTTGCGTGTTATACTGGGCTAACGCGTGCCCGATGGCGGCGGTGTCTCCGACAAGGAGGATCGACACTGCCCAGTCGCGCGCTGCCTCGACGGCGCCTTGTACGATCGCCTGCGGCGCGTAATCGCCGCCCATGGCGTCCAATGCGATTCGCATCTTTAATCCCGGTGAGCCAAAGTTTTCACTCGCCGTACGCGGCCAATCCCAGCATTCCCGGTCCAAAGTGGACGCCGAGCCCGGGACCGAAATCGGTCAC
>JBLMXX010000268.1:0-3246 GCA_050257995.1 Acidobacteriota bacterium
ATCCGTGCCCATATCGCGCGCCACGTCCTCGAGCGCATCCATCTGGGCGCGCACGCGCTCCAGCGGCTGGTCGCTCATCAGCCCGGCGATCGGCAGGGGCACGCGGGAGAGGACTTGTCCCCCGGCGACCGCGACCAGCCCGCCCTGCATCGCCGCCACGGCGCGCGCTGCCGTCATCAGGTCGTCGTCATTCGTCCCCGCCACGATGATATTGTGCGAATCGTGCGCCACGCTCGAGCCGATCGCGCCCCGTTTCAGCTTCAGCCCGCGCACGAACCCGAGACCCACGTTGCCGGTGGCTTGGTGCCGCTCGATGACGGCGATCTTGAGCAGGTCGCGCGCGGGATCGGCGACGGCATTTCCGTCTTCCAACTGCGCGTCGTCGACACTCTGCCGCGTCACGATCTGGTCCGGTATTATGTCGATGACGCGTACGCGGCGGTGTCCATTTGCCCCCAAGCGTAGGTCCACCTTGCTCCAATTGATGTTCATCGAGTTGCGCACGGGCAGATGGCGCGGCGGGATTTCCTGAGGCAAGGTGCGCCCGTTGCGCGCCACGAGCTGTCCGCCGCGATAGACCTGCTCGATCGTGAGATTCTCAAAGTTGTCAAAGATGACGAGATCGGCGCGCCGCCCCGGCGCGATCGCGCCGCGGTCGTTTAGGTTGAAATACTCCGCCGCGTTCAGCGTCGCGATCTGGATCGCGGTCATCGGGTCCAGCCCTTCGCGAATCGCCGTGCGGATGATATGGTCGATGTGCCCCAGGTCCATCAGGTCCGCCGGGAAGCGATCGTCGGTGACGAAGAGGATGCGGCGCGCGTTCTTGGGCGTGATGACAGGCAAGAGCGCCTTTAGGTTCTGCGCGTTCGACGCCTCGCGGATCATGACGCGCATCCCCAGCCGGATCTTTTCGCGCGCCTCCTCGACCGTGGTGCATTCGTGGTCGCTGCCGATGCCCGCGGCGACATAGCTCTCCAGGTCACGCCCGGTGACGCCCGGCGCGTGCCCGTCGATCCGGCGGTCCGCAAAGGCGCGCAGTTTGTCGAGCACGGACTCGTCCCGGTACAGCACGCCCTGGTAATTCATCATCTCGCCGAGACCCACCACCCAGGGATCGTCCTTGAACGTGATGAGGTCCGACCAGCGCAGGATTCCGCCGTTGGTCTCCAGGTTGGTCGCCGGGACGCAGGACGGCACCATAACATAGACGCTAAAGGGCGTGTACTTGCTCGCTTCCAGCATATAGCGGATGCCGTCGACGCCGAGCACATTGGCGATCTCGTGCGGGTCGATGATGACGGAGGTTGTCCCGTGCGGCACGACGGCGCGCGCGAATTCGAACGGCGGCACCATCGCGCTCTCGACGTGCACGTGGGCGTCGATAAAGCCGGGCGCGATATAGCGCCCGCGCAGATCGATCACGCGGGTCGCGGGATAGTCATTGCCCAAACCGATGATGCGCGAGTGCGTGATGGCAACACCCGTCTCCTCCACTTCGCCGGAAAAGACGTTGACCACGTGGGCATTCTTGAGCAGCAATTCGGCGGGCTCTTCGCCCCGCGCCGCTTTGATCAGGGCTGAGATCTCCATATCGGGATGGTCCTTTTATGCAACAACTTCAATCGGGAATTGCTCTAGCCCTCTCCGGCAAGTCGGAGGGCTTCCATTACTAAAGCATCACTCAGCCTTATGCCGCCTCTGACAAGTTGCTCCAGCAATGGTTTCACAACAGGCACAAGTCCTTTTCGCTTTGCCTCAAGCAGAACTCCAATTGTACCGGTCAATTTCAAGCCGAGCCTCTTTGCGTGCTGACGTCCCAAATGCTCGTCGATAATAACCAGACTCGCGTTCAACTCTTTCGCCAACGCAATAACTTCGGCCTCTCCGCGATCCAAATCTGAAATTAGGTCTGCGCGGCTTGGGTCTGTCAATAGAGTTGTCCGAATCCAATTCGATTTCTGCAATTCGGCAACACCCGATCCCTTGGGTCCACCGGAAAGTATTTCGTCGCGCACAGCTGGAGGTATGAGCACTTGTCCATACAACTGCTGCAAAAGATCCAGCTTGCCAATGAGCGCGAGGGCAATGATCGGCGTCGTATTCAAAACTACGACCCGCTTGCCATTAGGCATTTGCCGTGTCCTCTGCCAATTCGTTCGGCTCGACACCGATAGGTGATAGACCAAAGCGCCCCAACTCGAACAGGAAAGCTACACGATCCATTCCTGCCAACTGCGCTGCCATGCCTGTAGAAACTTTGCCCAATTCGTAAAGTTTCACGGCGAGCAGGAGCCGCGCCTCTGCTTCAAATTGCTCTGGGTTCTCCTTTAGAGAAAGTAACAATTCTTCCGGATATGGGATGGTTAGCACATTCATTGCCATAGTATACTCCTTACTATCGTGCTCCTGCTTTCTCCACCAATTCCCGCGCCAGACGGTTGTGCTGTTCGATCACGGGCGGCAGGTCCAGCGTGGTCAGGTGACCGTCCTCGACCACTACCTTGCCATTGACGACGGACAGGTCGACCCGCGGCGTGGCGCAAAAGACGACGGCTGCCACCGGATCGTGCAGCGCGCCGGCATACTCTGGACGGTCCAGCCGGATGCCGATGAAATCGGCGGCTTTGCCCTTTTCCAGCGCGCCGATGTCCTCACGCCCCAGCACTTGCGCACCGCCGAGCGTCCCCAACTCAAGCGCCTGCCGCGCCGTGAGCGCGTCGGGCTTGCCCAGCACCCTCTGCAGCAGCATCGCCTGCCGCGCCTCCGCCAGCATGTGCGACGAGTCGTTCGACGCGCTGCCGTCCACCCCCAGCCCTACCTTCACCCGCGCCTGGAGCATCTTCACGATCGGTGCGATGCCCGAAGCCAGCCGCATGTTGGAGGTGGGGCAGTGGGCGACGCCGGTCCCGGTGCTCGCATAGGTCGCCATTTCCGCCTCGTTCACCCAGACGCTGTGCGCGAACCAGACGTCGTCCCCCAGCCATTCGAGATGCTCGGCGTAATCCACTGGGCGCCGCCCGAACTTTTGCAGGCAAAAATCCTCTTCGTCCCGCGTCTCCGCCAGGTGCGTGTGCAGGCGCACATGGTACGCGCGCGCCAGGTGCGCCGACTCGCGCATCAGTTCAGGCGTCACCGAGAACGGCGAGCAGGGCGCGAGCGACACGCGGCACATCGAATAGGGTTCGGGATCGTTAAAGGTCTCGATCACCCGGCGCGAATCGCGCAGGATGGATTCCTCGTCCTCGC
>JBLMXX010000269.1:0-6473 GCA_050257995.1 Acidobacteriota bacterium
CGGGACCAAGCTCGCCCGCCGCGCGGATCAGGACACCTTGTGCGCCGCACGCTCGCGCCACGTCTGAATAGGCGACGCGATATTCTTTGCCTTCACTCTCAAATGTGCACCCGAAACTCCAGCCATAGTGGTTCTTTTCAAGACCCGCAATTGTCCCAAACGCCGCATTGTCCATCACCACCCAGACCACCGGGAGCTCGGCTTCCATGGCCGTCGCGACGACGGACATGTTGCTGCTGAACGCGCCATCACCGACGAGCGCCAGCGCCGCCCGGTCCGGCCGCGCAACCTTGACGCCCAAAACTGCCGCAGGGCCAAAACCCATGGTCGCCAGCCCGCTCGGCGTGATGAATGCCCCCGGAACGTTGATCGGAAACTGCTGGGCGACGCCGTTCTTGTTCCAGCCGACATCCGTCACCAAAAAACCATCTTGCGGCAATGCCTTGCGCACCTCCGCCAAGATGCGCTCCGGACGCAAGGGATATTGATCCGAGCTCCACTGTCCTGCCCAATTGGCAGCGAACGTGCGGCGACCCTCCGCTATTTTCTCGCGCAAATGGCCGCGTGACCGGTGTTCGTAACCCCGTGCCGCCTCCGCGATCATCCCGAGTGCGTTCCTGGCATCGGCGACGACGCCCAACTCCGTGGGGAAATTCCGCCCGATCTCGGCGGGATCGATGTCGATATGAAACAGGCGGGTCGGCGGAATGGCAAACGTAAAACGCGGGTCCCACGAGCTCGAATTGGCTTCCGCGAGCCGGGTGCCCACCGCCAGGATCACGTCCGCCTCGCGGCACATGTCGTTGGCAACCGGCGTGCCCCAAAACCCCGTCATCCCCAGCAAAAGAGGATGGTCGTCGCGGAGACACCCTTTGCCCATGAGCGTGTGTGCGACGGGCACTTCCAGCGCTTCAGCCAGCGCTGCCAGTTCCGCCGGCGCGCGTGCCCCCATCACGCCACCCCCCGCGTAGATCACGGGGCGCTCGGCTTGCGCCAACGCCTGCGCGATGCGGTCCGCCGTTGCGGCGTCGATGGTTGGAGGCATGACGGGAGCAGGCGTCTGGCTGAACGCGCCGACCGGCAAGTCGGACGAAAATACGTCCATCGGCACGTCGACCAGCACGGGACCCGGTCGCCCCGTTTGGGCGAGATGGAAGGCGCGCTCAACTGTCCGCGGCAGGTCTTGCACGCGGTCCACCCGGTAAATGCGTTTGCAAAACGGTCGATAGATTTCGAATTGGTCCCCGTCGAGGTGCAAATTCACTTCTTGGTGCGGGTGGCGGCCAAAGTAATAGGAGGGAACATCGCCGGCGATGACGACGAGGGGAATCGAATCGAGCGCGGCGTTCGCCACACCCGTGGCGGCATTCGTGAGACCGGGACCCAGGTGGGTCAGCAGGACTCCCGTCTTGCCGGACGCTCGCGCATAGCCATCGGCGGCGTGGGCGGCGACTTGCTCGTGGCGGGTCGTGATAAAACGGACGCGGCTGTGTCCCAGCGCATCCAGCATGGCAATAATCGTATGCCCCGTGAGACCAAAGACCACCTCAACGCCGAGACGCTCCAGGTGGTCGACCAGTTGATAAGCGGCGATTCGCGTTTCTGTCATCCTTCACTCCGTGAGCGGGATTGGACGGTCGAGCCCGCATAGCCCAATGCCTGCGAGACCTGGTCGGCCAGTTGCATGATCCGGGGAGCGAACTTGGTCACCTCGGCGTCCGTAAAGCGCATGAGGGGACCGGCCACGTTGAGGACCGCCACAATCTTGCCGGTCGAATCAAAGATCGGCGCGGCCAGACCCAGCGCATCTTGAAAACGTTCGGCGTGGCTCGTGGCGTATCCGAGGGATCGCACCGACTCGAGTTCTTTGAGCAGCTTTTTGCGGCGGGTGATCGTGTTCGCGGTCATGCGCGGGAGGGGTTGGGAGAGGACTTGCTTGACGAGTTCTTCCGGAGCAAAAGCCAGAAGGGCTTTGCCAGCAGATCCGGCGTGCAGCGGCATGCGCTCGCCGCGCCGGACCACGACGCGCACCCGCTCGGGGCTTTCGATGCATTCGACGCAGACACGCTCCGTGCCGTCCAGCACATAGAGGCTGACCGTTTCGCACGTGATGCGGTGGAGTTCAGCCAACGCAGGCCGCCCTGCGCTCAGCACATCCCACTGGCTCATGTACGCGGTGCTCCAGGCGAGGACTTTGGAGCCCATCATGTACCGTCGCGTGGTGGGGTTTTGGCTCAAGATGCCCAGCGAATGGAGGGTGGTCACGATACGCCCCACGGTACTGCGCGACATTTGGAGCTGGCGAGCGATTTCGCTGATACCCAATTCCGGCTGGTCCGGGCGGAAGCAATCCAGGATAGCCACGGCCCGGACGAGACTTTTCTGGCTCGATACGTCGCTAGTCGCCATTGACCTCACCGTGAGTTGTCCCACAATACGGGACGTTGTACCAATTCTGATGAAACCATTATAACACGAATCTCGTACAATACAAGTGTCAATGTGGCATGTATTTCTTGAGCAAAAAGGTCCCTCTACTGTAGGAAGGCAGAATTTTCACGCTTGAACTTGCCGCATTTTGCATGATTTCTATTGTTGCGCTTGCGTCAATTGCCAAATTCTGGTATGGCGCGGGCTGGATTTGGTCACCGTGACGGCCGACGTGAGGCGTCTAGCATCATCCGTCAGTCAACCGGATTGACCTGACGGAAACCTGGTGACAGGCATTCGCCCACCTAGGGTGAATGCTGGGAGCTGATGAATGGCTTCCCGACCTGCAATTCCCGTCGCTTTAAAACCAATCACTTGCACCCTGAGTTGATCGCACCCTTGGTGTGCGCGTCCGCGCGCCCCGCCGGGTGCTTTTCTTTTGCGCTGGTTGTCGACCGTCACATAAACTAAGAGTGTTCGTCTCAATAAAGTGTCTTTGGCGTGTAACGTCAGAAAGGAGGTGAGCCGAAGAATAATTCATGCCAACTATCGCTAGAACAGGAACACAGTCAAGACAATGAACGTGCTACAAGGAGGATTGTCGTGAGACATCACATTCGCTTTGGATACGTGCTTCTGCCGGCGCTGCTCCTCGCACTCGCGATCGGCACAGCCGGTTCAGCCGTTGCGACCACAGTCGGTCCACTCGTGTTGGTCTCCGGTCCCAGCGTCTTCGCCGGTTGTACCATCGGCGGTGGGCCCGGCGCCGTCAACTACGTCAATGCCGAAGTTGAGCCTTTCGTCGCCGTCAACCCGGCGAATGCGGCGAACCTGATCGGCGTTTGGCAGCAGGACCGTTGGAACGACGGCGGCGCGCACGGCCTGGTCGCCGGCTTTTCGACCAATGGTGGGACGACCTGGGGCGAAACGACGCTTCCGTTTAGCGCCTGCGCCAACGGGCTCGGTTACGAGCGTGCCTCGGATCCCTGGGTATCCATTGGACCCGATGGCACCGCCTATTCGGTATCGATCTCGTTCAACGAGTCCAACAACAACAACGCCGTCGCGGCAGCCGTTTCCAAGAACGGCGGCTCGGCCTGGACGAACCTCAGCGTCATCATCGCGGACAACGCCCCGAATTTCCAGTTCTTCAACGACAAGGAATCGGTGACGGCGGACCCCGTCAAAGCCGGCGTCGCGTACGCGGTATGGGACCGCCTCGAATCGCCCAACGGCAACCCCAGAGCCGAGCTGCATACCGCGGCATTCCGGGGACCCGCCATGTTCTCCAAGACCACGAATGGCGGCCTAACGTGGAGTTCGCCCAAGGTCATCGTCGACACCCCTTCGCGGAAGCAGACGATCGGCAATCAGATCGTGGTCAACCGGCAGACCGGCGCGCTCTACGACTTTTTCGATCTGATCACCCCGCCCTTTAGCGTGACCGCCTTCAAGGTGGCGTTTGTCAAATCCACCGACGGCGGGAACACCTGGACGAAACCCCAGATCATCAGCAACCTGCGGACGGTCTTTGTGAGTGATCCCAATACGGGGGCGGCGATCCGCACCGGCGACATCATCCCGGAGGTGGCGATCGACCCGCGCACCGGTCAACTCTATGTCGTCTGGCAAGACTCCCGCTTTAACGGTGGGCACTTTGACGAGGTCGCCCTCTCGACGTCGACCAACGGCGGCGCGACGTGGAGCGCCCCCATTCGCGTCAATACGTCGACCGGCAGACCTGCCTTCACGCCGACGGTCAAAGTCAACTCCAATGGAAATGTCGGCGTCAGTTACTACGACTTTCGCAATCTGACGACTCAGACCACGACCTTACCCACCGACTATTGGTTCACAGAGTCGACGAACGGCGGCGCGAGCTTCGGCGCTGAAGTCCGCCTCACCAACACTTCATTCGACATGCTGACCGCGCCAAACGCGGGAGGCTTTTTCACCGGCGACTATGAGGGGATGGACACTTCGGGGACTACCTTCAGGCCCTTCTTCGTTCTAGCCAATTCGGGGAATACGTCGAATCGCACCGACGTCTTTACCCGTAGCGCAACTCCGTAAAACTTTCGGGGCGAGTCAGAGACTCGCCCCGAACTATTTTCCAATCAAGCGTAATCCGATATCTCGACCCCGAACGGTTTCAAATTGCATTGTCGCTCCGATTCCGGTATACTATACCAGCCAAAAACCACTTGCCAACACCAAAAGCGTACTCAGCGTGCTGACCCAGGCCGTGAACCAGGGCCATCAAATCCTCATCGAGGTGGAGGACGCGCAAGCCGAGGAGGCGCTGGCGGCAATGCAATAACTCGTCGAAATCAGCTTTGGTAAAGGGACGGGAAACTAATGCAGCAGTTTCGGGGATTGCCGGGCGCGGAGGGTATCGCGATCGGACCCGCCTGGATTTATCATCCCGTGGCGGTCACGGTCGAGCGCCATCTCGTCGCGGACCCGGCGGAAGAGTGGGCCCGATTGCAGACGGCGCTCTCGATCGCTCGCGTGCAACTAGAAGACCTTGAAGCCCGCGCCCGAGAGACGGTCGGCGCTGAACAGGCGGCGATCTTTGGCGCGCATCAACTTTTTGTCCAAGATGAGGAATTACTTAGCGCCCTGAAAGAGATGATCGAACACCAACGACTAAATGCCGAAGCGGCGGTGTATGACGCGTTCGAGCACTATGCAGAGGCGCTGGCCAACCTGGAAGAAGAATATTTCAAGGCGCGCTCCCAAGATGTGCGCGATGTGCGACAGCGGGTTTTGCGCTGCCTTCAAGGGAAGAACGCTGAGGGTGACTCACTCGCCAAACCCTCTGTCATCGTCGCCGATGATCTGAGTCCGTCCGACACGATCCAATTCGAGCGGTCGAACATCCTGGGTATCTGCACGATACGTGGCGGCCCCACCTCCCATACGGTTATCCTCGCGCGTGGGCTGGGTATCCCCGCCGTCGTCAGTACTCCGTTGACACTTGACCAGGTCGAGGAGGGGACTCTGCTCGTTCTCGATGGGGGAACGGGTGATGTAATCCTGGGTCCTACGTTAGCGGAACTGGACCGAGCCAAGCAACGCCAAGCTCGCTGGCAAGCCATGCGCGCCTCACAACTCTCATCTGCTCAACTTCCGGGCACCACCCAGGATGGGCATCGCGTCGAAGTGGTGGCAAACATCGGAGGTCTCGAAGATGCCAAGCTCGCGCTGGAACAGGGCGCCGAGGGTGTAGGCTTGTTTCGGACAGAGTTCCTGTACCTGGATCGGGATCGCTTGCCGACTGAACAGGAACAAACGGCCGCTTACCGTAGCGTGTTTCAACTGATGGGGAATCGACCCACCGTGGTTCGCACGCTTGACATCGGCGGCGACAAAGCGGTTAGCTATCTGGGATTCAAAGAAGAGCCAAATCCTTTCCTCGGTTGGCGCGCCATCCGCATGATCCGCGAGCGTCCGGATGTACTCGAAAGTCAGTTGCGTGCGCTACTGATTGCCGCTGCCGAATCGAGTATTGATCTGCGCATCATGTTTCCCATGGTGTCCAGTCTCGGCGAAATCGTGCGCGCGCGCGAAATCCTGGATGCATGTCAGTCTGACTTGCGCCGTACGGGTCAGCCGATACCGGATCGCGTACAGTTTGGGATCATGGTCGAAGTTCCCTCCGCTGCCGTGCTGGCGGATGTGCTGGCGCCGCATGTGGATTTCTTTAGCATCGGCACTAACGATTTGACCCAATACACGCTGGCGGTTGATCGCACCAACGAGCGGGTGGCAGCCTTAGCCAGCCCGTACCATCCTGCTGTGTTGCGGCTGATTGATATGACGATACAAGCCGCACATCAATACGGCAAGTGGGTGGGATTATGCGGCGAACTCGGCGGTGACGTATTGGCTGTGCCCGTACTATTGGGTCTGGGATTGGACGAGTTCAGTATGGCTGTCGGCTCAATTCCCGCGATCAAGGCATCGATTCGTTTGTGGACCCTGACGGCAGCCAAGGAGGTTGCCGAGCAAGCGCTCGCTCTGTCGAGTGCGATTGACGT
>JBLMXX010000270.1:0-5287 GCA_050257995.1 Acidobacteriota bacterium
TGGTAGGGCACATCGCTTATTGGGAAGGCGTCATCCTCGACCACGTCCGCGAGTCCTACACCGAAGGGCGCCCGCGTCCGATGCGCGACGACGAGAACGACGATATCGTCAACCCGCGTGAAGCGGCGAAGCGCAAGCACCGCCCGTGGGCGCGCGTGCAAGCAGAATTTGCGAACGTGCGTGCGGCCTTGATCGGCAAGATCGAGTCATTGAGCGAGAGTGACCTATGCTTCCAGGTCCCCAACCCCTGGTGGAACGAAAACCGCTTTTACTCGGTCGCGCAGATGGTCGAAGAGGATGCCATAGGACACTGCCGGGAGCACGCCGAACAAATCCAAAAATGGAGAAGGGACACGTTGTCGTAAAGATTTCACTCGTTCGTTTGGCTTGTCAAAAGACTTTATTACAGCTACAT
Source organism: Acidobacteriota bacterium (assembly GCA_050257995.1). Lineage (GTDB taxonomy): Bacteria > Chloroflexota > Anaerolineae > UBA4142 > UBA4142 > JBLMXX01. Next base: position 416 of record JBLMXX010000270.1, read on the forward strand.
TTCCGCCAGCCGCGCAGGCGGAAAACACCGGACCGGAGCCATAGCATGGATGCCTTCACCCAAGCCGTAACGAGTTGGCACGACTTTTATATCATGACCGGCACTGCCGCGGCGAGCCTGCTGGGACTGTTGTTTGTAGGACTGTCCTTGAATCTTGAGATCATCTCGCGGCAAGAGAATATCCGTCTGAGCGGGCTCGCAACGCAGACATTTGGCAACTTTGTGTATGTGATCTTCCTTTCCATTACAATGCTGATTCCGGATCAAAATTCGTTGGGCGTGGGCATTCCTCTCCTCATCATGGGTTTTTATGGAACCCTGGCCAATGGACGCGCTCTGTTCCGGGCCGTCCGAAAACCAAATCCGGCGTGGGGACCCGGTTACGTCTTCTGGCGTTTTGTTGGACCTGTCCTTGCATCTTTGGGGCTCCTGGTCGTTTCGTTCTACGCGTTTCAAAGCAACGCCGGGGCGTTGTATGGGCTGATCGCGGTCATTATCATCCTACTGCTTGTCGCCACCCGGAATAGTTGGGACTTGCTCGTCCAGGCGCGGGTGCAGGCGCAGTCAAAATAAACACACGGAGAAAAAGAGATGCGAGTAGCAGTGATGGCAGCCGGTGGGTTGGGGTCTTATTATGGTGCCCTGCTCGCCCAGGGCGGGCACGACGTCACCTTTATCGCGCGCGGAGCGCATTTAAAAGCACTCCGGGATAACGGGTTGGTCGTCAAAAGCGTTCACGGCGATATGACGATCAAGCCCGCTCAGGCAACCGATAATCCGGGCGAAGTCGGACCCGTGGACTGGATCTTGTTCAGCGTCAAAACGTACGACACCGAGTCCGCCGCACAAGCCATGCGACCGATGGTAGGTCCCCAGACGACCGTAGTCACCTTCCAGAACGGCGTCCAGGCGCACGAGGAGATCGGCGGGATCATCGGGATGGACCACCTGCTGGTCGCGCCCACCCAGGTCGTTTCCAATATTACGGCGCCCGGGGTGGTCGAGCAAAAGAGCCCGTTTCGCATCACGACGGTGGGCGAGGTCACCCAAAGAGGCATCACGCCGCGCGTCGAGTGGCTCGCAGGGGAATTGAAAAAAGCCGGAGCGGAGGCGAGTGCCGCGCCGGACGGTCTCAAGCCGCTGTGGCACAAGTTTATCTTTATCGCGTCCACCGCCGGGCTTGCCTCCCTCGCGCGAACCGCGCCGTACGAGCTCTTCCAACTTCCCGAAGCGCGCCGTGCACTGCACGATGCTATGGAAGAGGTATATGCGGTCGGCAGGATGCTCGACGTGCAGATGGACTCGGACATTGTCGAGCGGCAATACCAGTTTACACTCAAGCTTGGACCGGGACAAAAACCATCCATGCAGCTCGACTTGGAGCAGGGGAAAAGATTGGAAATCGATGCTCTTAGCGGAGCCGTCGTGCGCCTCGGTCACGCGAAAGGGATTGCGACACCGGTGCATCAGACCATTTACACCGCGCTGAAAATGGCGGACGAACAGGTGAAACACAGAGGCAAAAACTGAAAGCCACATGACCTCACGACTCATCATTCTCGCTGCCTTCGCCCTGACCGTCCCGGCGCTCTTTCTGCGATTGACCGGATCGCATCTCGTGCCGCCCCTGCAAGCGCTCGCCTTCGGCGGTGCCGTGCTCGGCGCTGCCTTTTTGCTCTCCTGGGCCGCCGAAGTGGCTCAATTGGAAATCTCGCAGGCGCTGGCGCTCTCCATCCTGGCACTCATCGCGGTGCTGCCCGAATATGCCGTAGACCTATACTTTACCTGGTCCGCCGCGAGTCGCCCGGAATACGGCGCGTATGCGGCGGCGAACATGACGGGCGCAAACCGCCTCTTGATCGGAGTCGCCTGGCCCTTTGTCTTCCTGCTCTTTTGGATCAAGGGTCGCAAAAGCGTGCTCCCGCTCGAGCCCGCTCATCGCGTCGAGTTGTCCTTCCTCGGTCTCGCCACCCTCTATGCCTTTCTCATTCCTCTGCGGGGCACGTTCGCTCTGCTCGACACGCTTGTGCTGCTGCCGCTCTTTGTCTGGTATGCCTGGCGCGTGTCGCAGGCGCACGTGGTGGAACCGGAACTGGTCGGACCCGCGGAACTGGTCGCACGGCTGCCGCGGGGCTGGAGACGAGCCGCCACGCTGGGCATGTTCATTTTCGCGGGCGTCATCATCTTTGCGTCGGCGGAACCCTTTGCCGAGTCGCTCGTCGCCACGGGCGAGACGTTGGGGCTGGACCGTTTCCTCCTCATCCAATGGCTCGCCCCGCTCGCCTCCGAAGCGCCCGAGTTCATCGTCGCCGGGCTGTTGGCATGGCGCGGCCAAGCCACGGCGGCTTTCGGTGCGCTGATTTCGTCCAAGATCAACCAATGGTCTCTGCTCGTCGGGATGATCCCGCTCGTATACAGTCTCGCTTCCGGAGCCCCGAGCTCGCTGCATCTCGATCCTCACCAGACGCAGGAATTGTGGCTCACCGCGGCACAGTCCCTTTATGCAATGGGCATCATGCTCAATCTCTATATCGGCAAAGTCGGCGCGGCTGCGCTCTTTGGGTTGTTCGCGGTTCAATTCCTTCTCCCCGACTCTCATATGATCATCTCTATCGTCTATCTCCTGTTCGCCGCGTACCTGATCGTGCGTGACCGGGAGCATATCTTGCCTCTGTTCCGGAACGGGCTGCTGCCGTGAGGTCAAGTCCGGCAGACTTGCGGATTGGAATCCTATGCGCGTCGTCGTCAAATTATACGGCAATCTGATCAAGTACCTCCCCGAAAAACGAGAGACCGCTGAAATCCACGTCCCGGACAGAACGACCATCGCCGCGCTCCTGGCTCGACTCGCGATTCCCGACGACAAGGTCTGGATGAGCGCGATCAACGATACCGTGGTGGATGGTTCAGCCGTTTTACATGATGGCGATATTCTCGAAGTGTTCGAGCCGGTGGGAGGCGGAAATTGAGATTCAATCCGCTCTTCCGCTCCCTGCGTAACTCTTAGAGAACGTACTAGAGAGGATCTCTCCCATGTGGGACAACCATAAGAGTTTGTCACGCCGCGAGGTGCTCCGGCTTGCGGTGCTCGGGGCGGTGGGCGCTGTGGTCGCCGCGTGCCAAAACGCCGTAAAACCGATTGCCGGCGCGCCCTCTGCACAGCCGACGAAAAACATCGTTGCACAGGGGTCTGCTCCGGCATCCACAACACCGTCCATCGTAGACGGAATCCCCGTCACGCCGAACGACGATTTCTACACGGTCGCCTATCGCGACAACGAGCCGCCCAAGATTCCGCCCGGCTGGAATCTCACACTCACGGGGCAGGTGGACAAGGAAATCAAGTTGACGCTAGACCAGATCAAGGCGCTCCCGCCCGTCGCCGAAATGCGCACTCTGGAATGCATCTCCAACCCTGTAGGCGGCGACTTGATCTCGAATGCGGTATGGAAGGGCATACGCTTCAAGGACCTGCTCGCCCAGGCGGGGGTCAAGCCCAGCGCACACTTTCTCAAGCTCGAATCGTTCGACGGCTACTTTACCGCCATCCCGATCGAGTTGGGTATGGACGACCACGCGCTACTGGTTTACGAAATGAACGGCGAGCCGCTGCCCGCCATTCACGGCGCACCGCTCCGCTGTCTGTGGCCCGGTCACTATGGGATGAAACAACCAAAGTGGATTCAAACCATCACCGCCATCCCCGAAGACTCCCTGGGCTATTGGGAGAAACAGGGCTGGACCAACGACGCGGTGATCCAACCCAACTCGCGCATCGATTCGCCGCAGGACCTTACAGCCGTCACAACGTTCACCTTCAGCGTCTCGGGCATCGCGTACACCGACGACAGTGGATTGAAACAACTAGAAATCGGTTGGGATGACAGCAGTGAATGGCACGCGGCAGAATTGACGCGCGGACCCTCCCCTTTTGTCTGGACACAATGGAAATGGACCGGACCCGCGCTCTCGCCGGGACGCCACACGATCTATGCGCGCGCCACGGACAACAACGGGCACATGCAAACCCGGGGCCAAGCGCTCAACCTCCTCGGCGGCACTTTTCCTAATGGAACGGCGGACATGCACTCGATTGTGCTGGAGTTCAAGCCATGACCGAGGACGGACGGCAGAGGACCGAACACCGCGTTCGGTCCTCCGTTTACAGTCCCCGGTCCTGGCATTGGCGCTGGCTTGCGCTTGGAATCCTGGTGGGTCTTAGCGCTCTGATCGGCGGCGTCGGGTTTGTGTCTTACCAGGAACAGAACGACACGTTTTGCACCGCGTGCCACACCCAGCCGGAAACGGAATATTTCCAGCGCGCCCTTCAAGCCGACGCGCAGCAAAATGCGCAAGACCTCGCGTCTTTTCACCACCGCAAAAAGGATATCCGGTGCATTGATTGCCATGTCGGCGAGGGCGCGCTGGGCCGCGCCGCGGTGGTCAGCGTCGCAGCGTGGGATGCATTGAAATTCTATACCCGCCTCGCGCGGCAGCCCGCCGTCATCGTCATCCCGGTACAGAATGAAGCCTGCATTAAATGCCATCTGGACGATATTCGCAAACCGGGCTTTGAAAACCACGAGCACAACAAGTATTTCGATCCGAAAGAAGACCCACCGGCAATTGCCTGCACTCATTGCCACGTCACTCATCGTCTCGGCGATGAAAAACAGGCATTCCAGTTCCGCGATGCCATTCTGCCGCGCTGTGAATACTGCCACGCGCAGATGCGGCGCGGACCTCGCGGGCAAGCCGCTCCTCTTCCCTGACCTGCTGTTCTCCCTCGCCTTGTCCCCCGGTCTCTCCGGTGGTAAAATCTGCGCATGAAAATCATTCCCGGTTTCCGGCACGTCCCCGGTCTCCACTGCG
>JBLMXX010000271.1:0-3648 GCA_050257995.1 Acidobacteriota bacterium
GGTCCCGTTCATTTCCAAATCGTTTCCAACATCGCCCTGAAATTACTGCGCCAGTTGATTGATCGCGGCGTTGTGCCAAACATCGTGCGGGACCACCACATGACGAATAACGAGGCCGAAATCATCGTTGTCCTCGGGTCGCTCCTCCACGATTTGGGGATATCGATTCACCGCGTCGACCATGAGCAGTATAGTCTTTTTGTTGCCCAGCCCAAGATTGATGATCTCCTGAGAGATATATACGCCGTTGGGCCGCGTACGATCATGCGCTCGGAAATCCTGCACGCCATCATCGCGCATCGCAGTGACGGCAAACCCCTGACGGTGGAAGCCGGCGTGGTCCGCGTCGCCGATGCGCTCGACATGACCAAAGGCCGCTCGCGCATCCCGTTTGAAGCCGGTAAAGTGAACATCCACTCGCTTTCGGCGGCGGCGATCGAGCAAGTGGTGATTACGACGGGCACGGACAAACCCATTCGTATTAACGTGCGGATGAGCAACTCTGCCGGAGTGTTTCAGTTGGACGAACTGTTAAAAGAGAAACTCCATGGATCGGGTCTGGAACCATACGTCGAGGTGGAAGCGACGATCGAAGGCGAGACGGAAAAGAAACTCGTCACGGTATTTAGGATGTAGCTAATGGTCAGAGGGGCACACGAGTGCGATTCTATTTGCAATCGAGATGGACATGGCTGAGAAAATCCTTGTCGTTGAAGATGATACAACATTGCTCGAAACCATAGCCTATAATCTCGATCAGGAGGGCTATACCGTCGTCAAAGCGGCCGACGGTTTGCAGGGCCTGAATACTGCTCGGGAGGAAAAGCCCGATCTGATCATCCTCGATTTGATGCTGCCAGGGCTGGATGGTCTCTCCGTGTGCCGGGCCATCCGGCACGAAACAAGCATTCCCATCATGATCCTCACGGCCCGCAGCGGCGAAGTGGACCGTATCGTCGGTCTGGACAGTGGTGCGGATGATTACGTCGTCAAGCCTTTTTCGCTGGGAGAATTGCTCGCGCGCGTTCGGGCGATCCTCCGGCGCGGGACAAGAATAGATTCTACCCGGCTCGAATCAAATGACCTTTTCCTCGATATGGTCTCGCACAAGGCTAGGCGGGCTGGCAAGGAAATGGTGCTCGCGCCAAAAGAGTTTGACCTGCTTGCAGAACTGATCCGTCACAAAGGTGCGGTCCTGTCTCGTGATCTGTTATTACAACGTGTTTGGGGTTTCGAGTTTGCCGGCGATACTCGCACTGTGGATGTGCACATCCGGTGGTTGCGTGAAAAGATCGAGCAAGACGCTGCAACCCCGGAGCGCATACAAACCGTGCGCGGCATTGGGTACCGGTTTGAGGGCTAGATGGAATGTCGTCACTGCCACTCTTTCTCCTACTGGTCATTCTCCTCTTGGTCGGCTATGTCATTCTGCAGAGGCGGAAGAATGACCGTCTAGAGCACCTGAACGCTGAATTACAGCGGTCACGTGAGAGCACCATGCATTACGCAGACGGAGTGGTAGCGCGCGAAAGCGCGATTGCCCAAGTGGTGGCTGAGGCGCTCGTCGTCGTTAATGCTGCGCGCGAAGTGGTTTACCTGAATGACAGCGCTCGCGCCATTTTCAAAGGCACTGACTCAATCGGTCGCCGCTTTGCACAAGTCGCTTGGGGGTTCGATCTGAGCGAAATGCTGGCGAATGCGCTGGAAGGCAAGATCGAAGCCATCGAGCAGACGGTTGTCCACGACCAGCGTGCCTACCTCGCTCGGGCGCGTCCGATTGGTGCTCGTGCGGAATATGGTGCCGTCGTTGTCCTTAAGGATGTGACAGAGTTACAGCGGTTGGGGCGGGCGCGACGCGATTTTGTCGCCAACATCTCCCACGAACTGCGTACGCCGCTCGCGTCGGTCAAACTTCTGGTGGAAACCCTGCTCAAGGATGGGCGGCAGGACTCGAAGACAGAAGCGGATTTGCTCATCAAGATTGATGCCGAGGTGGATGCCTTGAAACAGCTCTCAGACGAGTTGTTCGACCTGGCGCAGATCGAGTCTGGGCAAGCTCCGTTAAGATTAACGCCGGTGAATGTGCCTGTGTTGGTGGATAGGACGATGGCGCGTTTCGGGTTGATGGCGGAGCGGCGCCACATCGTTTTGGCGGTGGGGCAAGTTGAAAAGGTGGATGCGCTCGTCGACGCCGACAAATTCGACAAGGTGCTCGGGAACCTGGTCCACAATGCGATCAAATTTACGCCTCCCGGCGGGTGCGTGACGATTCATGCCCATGCGGTGGGCGATATGATTGAAATCCGGGTTCAGGATACGGGACTGGGGATTCCGGCTCAGGACCTCCCCCGCATATTCGAGAGATTTTACAAAGTGGACCGGATGCGCGCACGGGGCGAAAAGGGCACCGGGCTTGGGCTTGCCATTGCCAAGCACATCGTCGAGGCGCATGGGGGCAAGATCGGCGTGGAAAGCGTGGAAGGCGCTGGAGCAATCTTCCATTTTACCATCCCCAGAGCGTAAAAGATAGATCTCCATTAGAGGTCAATTTAGAGTCCGTCTCCAAATGAGAGACGGATTCTTTATGCCGTGCGCTCTTCATTTGGGATTCTAGTCCCATTGCCGCGATTCCGAAACTGGGTATAATCGAGAGGGGGAATTGGGTGTCTCCTTTAATTGAGACGATTGAACTCACCAAGCAATTCGAAAATCTCACCGCCGTCGGTGAGCTGACCCTCTCGATCGAAGAGGGTGAAATCTTCGCGCTCCTCGGTCCAAACGGTGCCGGGAAGACTACCACCGTCCGAATGCTCTCCTCCATATTGATGCCGACGAGCGGGACCGCGCGTATCGCAGGCTACGATGTCGTGCGAGACGCGGTGCACGTGCGCCATACGGTTGGACACCTTACAGAGTTCCCTGGGTTATACTTGCGCATGCGCGTGCTCGAGTACCTTGATTTCTTCGGCCAACTACAGGGCATGCGGCGCGCCGAGTGCCGTTCGCGCGCAGAGGAGCTGCTGCAACATTTTGGATTGTGGGACGCCCGCGGGCGTCGGCTGGCCGAGTATTCCAAAGGGATGCGCCAAAAGGTCGCACTCATCCGTGCCATGTTGCACAATCCCCGTGTCCTTTTCCTGGACGAGCCGACCTCCGCAATGGACCCCCAAAGCGCCAAACAGGTTCGGGACGCTATCGAGAATTTGCGCGGCAGCCAGCATACTATCATCCTCTGCACGCATAACCTGTATGAGGCCGAAACGCTCGCTGACCGCATCGGCGTGATCCGTCGCGGCGGGTTGATTGCACTGGGTTCACCTGACCGACTCAAGCGGGACCTGCTCGGTCTGCCTATCTGGGAAGTACGACTGGCACGTCCGCTATGCGGCGACTGGCCTCATCTCAATGGGCATCTCAAGGTCGAGGCAATGGACGAGTCCTCACTGCGGTATCGCACCTCCATACCCGAGACTGCCAATCCGGAATTGTTAGACCGATTACACGAACTAAACGCGCAGGTACTCACCCTGCGCGAGGTGCCGCGCAGTCTAGAGGACGTGTATCTAAAATTGGTTCAATAGTGCTTATGTTATCCAATGCTCTGATCATCACGCGACGTGAGATTCGCGATTCCCTGCGCGATTGGCG
>JBLMXX010000272.1:0-3882 GCA_050257995.1 Acidobacteriota bacterium
AAGGACACTGATGATCTCCATCCACCCGCTCAGGCGTAAAAAGATCCAGCCGAACCAGCCGGCCGAAAAGCCATCCGGAAGGACGCCCGGGTTGACTTTCGTCATCCTGTTCTTTGGACTGATCGCTTTGTCCGGAGTGGTAGGATTTGTGTACCGGCCGCCCCAGAAGACGACCTTTAATGCCAGGTTTGCCCCGGATACAAAATTGCGCTTTCGCGAATTGCAGGACCAATGTCCGGTCGACGGAGGCAGAGATGCCCCGGGTCTGATCAAGGGGACCGTCAGCCGCGTGGATGTCTACAATCCTTTTGTCCGACCTCTGGATATCGTCTTACCCATGGACACAAAGGTATTTGAGACGTTGGCGAACGGTTTTCCGGGGGTCAACTGCCGCCAATGCAGTTCGGTCGAGGTAAACAACTCTACCCTGCGGTTGGACTTTGGACAACCGCTCACCGTCTTTATTGATGGGAAAGGGGTCAATGAGGAGCATTTTGATCGATTGGCAGACGGCAACCTCGAAGTAAGAATGTACCCTGCGTCCGCCCATGCTCAAGCCACCCAAGAGGCCATCCTTCAACTCAGAGTGATCAACACAGGCGCTACCATGCGCATGGGGGTCAACGGCATGGACAGGGGAGAATTTGCCTTGTACGCCGGACCACAAATCACCAAGACGATCCGGCTGCTTCCCAGCCCCGGGTCCGGCGCGGAAGGCAAAGTGGACCTGGTTTACCCCGGAACGCAAGCGGATAAAGAAATCGACCTCCGTGCCGAGATTTGCGCGAAACACATGGAATTGGAAGATACTCCTCAGGGCATCCTGACCCTGGGTCCGCTCGTTCAAAAGTTAGGATGGGGTGAGCGCCTCCAATTGAATATGGACCGATTTGACCGGATGGTGCTGGACGACGACAGGATCAATCTCAATGCGCGCGATTGCGAGAATGCGGGCACCCCCCAGACACCCTGGACGACGAGCGCCAAGCCGTGCATCAACAGCGCCGTGCAAAACGACGTCGTGGAATTACTACCGCTTTGGTTTACGCTGTGGCCCGACTGGGCGCACGGGCTCTGGTCCACCTTTGCCATCGGCACCGGATCGGCGACTTTTCTTCAATTTCTGAAGAGACTCGGCTTGTGGCCGTCCTAAAGGAGTAACAGCCATGAAACACATTCGCATCCTTGTGTTCATCCTGGCGAGCGCGGGCATCCTGACGAACTGCGGCAATCCACCTCCGACTCCGGTTCCAGCCGCGACGGTGACGCGGGCGGCGACGTCGACGCCGGTGGCGACGCGGACTCCAACGGCGACGCCGACCTCCACGCCGACGAGTCCCGACCAGATTTTCGCGAATGCTTCGGATGTCTCGATCAATGGGACTCTTGCGCTCAACCAGACCAACGCGCCGTTGAATGCGGGAAGCGATATCGCCACGAATAGTTCCGGAAATGCGACCGTCAACTTTATCAATCCGGACGGGAGCTGCACGCTTTACAGTGACAGCCGGATAACGACGCGGCCCGATAACCTCACCGTCTTTAACCAGGCGATGGGCACCAGTTACTGCAACTTTGCGGGAAATCAGCCCAAGCAGCTCATGGCCGGTGGCGTGGTGTTGATCAACTCACACGACCCTGCCTTGAGAATCGTCGTGACTCCGGGCAATCAGGTCAACGTCGCTGTCTTCGAGGGAGAAGCGGTTGTTACGCTGGCCCAGAATAAGCAGTCTCTGCTGAAGAATCAAGAAGCGCAAGTCAACTTGCGGACCAGTGCACTCGTCCGGCAGCCCATTGTGTTCACGGCGTCCGAGATTGCGGGATTCATCAAGCTGAATGTCCTGCCAAGGGTCCCCCCGGGACTCGCCAGCAAGGGGAAAATCGGACTCGTCGCGGATGTTGGCGGCGTGAGTGACAAAGGGTTTAACCAGTCCGCCTGGGAAGGCACCCAAAAAGCCGCCAGGGATTTCGGATTGGATGCCAAATTCGCCGAATCCAAACAGGCCGCGGACTATGAGAAGAACATCGATCAATTCGCGAACGCGAAGTCCGACGTCATCGTGACCGTCGGCTCTTTGATGGGCAACGCGACCGCGGTTAAAGCCAAGCAGTACCCCAACCTCCTATTCGGCATCGTGGACAACGCCTACTTGCCCACCAAAGGCGACCGGAACTGCCCCGATACCGTCAAAGACTGCTATGCGGATGGCGGGCTGAAGAATGTGACCAGCCTGATGTTCCAGGAAGACCAGGCCGGCTTTCTCGCGGGTGTGCTCGCCGGCGGGATGACCAGGACCGGGACGGTCTGCACGGTGTCCGGTATTCGGATTCCTACGGTGACCCGTTATGTCACCGGTTTCCAGAATGGCGCCAGGTGGAGCAGGCCCAATGTCAAGGTATTGAACGGCCCCGTTTCGTCGTTCACCGATCCCGCCAGGGGCAAAGAGATCGGTCAGTCGCTGATTGCGCAGGGCTGCGACGTTTTGTTCGGCGTCGCCGGCACCAGTGGCAACGGCGCCTTGCTCGCGGCGAAAGAGAAGGGGTTGATGGCGATCGGCGTCGACGTGGACCAGTACAACACGACCCCCGAGGTCAGGAGCGCACTGCTCACCAGCGCGCAAAAGAGGGTCGACGTCGCAGTGTACAATTACTTGAAATCGGTCTTGGATGGCTCGGTCAAGGCGGGCATCGTCACGGGGAATGTGCAGAACGGCGGCGTGGGGCTCGCGCCTTTCCACGACTGGGACACCAAGATCCCGCAGTCCGTGAAAGACCTGGTCAACAAGGCACTCGATGGCCTGAAGAGCGGAGCGATTCAGACCGGCTACAAGCCATGAACCTCAAACGCTTTACAAAATATCTTGCCATCACGCGCACGCAGGTCATGAACGGCGCCGCCTATCCGCTGGACCTCGCCACCCGCAGTATCACCATGGTCCTGTTCATGTGGATTTTCGCGCACCTGTGGTCTGCCACCTATCGCGCCGTGGGGCAGGACGCCATCGGCGGGCTGACGCTGCGCGAGACGCTGTGGTACCTGATGCTGGCGGAAACCATCATCCTGAGCAAGTCGCGGCTGTCCCTGTCGATCGCCGAAGCGGTGAAGGAGGGCTCGGTGGCGTACCTGCTCAACAAGCCCTATAACTTTATGCTGTACCAGATCAGCATCGCGATGGGCGATGGATTGACGCGCATCATCTTTAACGTGCTCGCCGGAGGCGCGGTCGTCTGGCTGATGGTCGGTCCGCCGCCGGCGTGGCAGGGCATTCCCTTTGCGCTCGTCGCCGTCGGGATGGGGTGGCTCATCGACTCGTGCTTTACGGCGGCGATCGGGCTGACCGCGTTTCTCACCGAGGATGTCGCCGCGTTCGACTGGATCTATGCGAAACTGATCCTCATCCTGGGCGGCGTCTTGATCCCGCTCGATTTCTTTCCGGACGGACTGCGGCGGGTGGCGGAAACCCTGCCCTTTGCCTACACCGTGTACGGTCCCGCGCGCCTGTTCGTCACACCCGACCCGGCGCGTTTTGTCGCGCTCGTGCTCGGGCAGGTGGTCTGGCTCGCCTTGCTCGCGGGCGCGGTCGGGCTGCTCTATCGCTTTGGCGTCACGCGACTGACGATCAACGGGGGCTAAAGATCGATGCTGCGCCGTGAGCTCATTTTTCTCGTCGCACTGTGGAAGGCGAACCTGCTCGCCGCGATGGAATATCGCACCGCGTTTCTCTCGCAGGTGGTCGGGATGATGCTAAACAACGCGGTCTATTTCGTGATCTGGATCATTTTCTTCGACCGCTTTAAGGAGATCCGCGGCTGGGGACTGCAGGAGATGTTCTTTTTGTTCGGCGTGGTGGCGGCGAGTTTCGGCTTGACGGCATTTCTGTT
>JBLMXX010000273.1:0-6502 GCA_050257995.1 Acidobacteriota bacterium
TCGCGCTCTTGCTCTTGTCCGGTTCACTCCGCAAGAGCGATTATCTCATGCTGGCAATCTGCGCCGCCGTTTTTGTGCCATACTTTTTCTACTACTATAGCGGTGGTCCTGACTTTGGCGCCCGTTACTGGTTCCTGATGCTCGTCCCGCTGGTTGCCCTCACCATTCGCGGCGCGGATTGGCTCCAAAGCAAGATCGCTCAGGGGAATGTACAGGTGATGACGGCTGTGGTATTGCTCTCGGCATTAGCTCTCGTCAATTACTTTCCCTGGCGCGCGATTGACAAGTACTATCATTTTTGGGGCATGCGCCCGGACATCGTGACCCTGGCGCAGGAAAGCTCATTTGGGAAGAGCCTGGTACTGATTCGAGGGAAAGATACTCACCCTGATTTTGCTTCTGCCGCCATTTACAATCCGCTGGACTGGAACGCCGATGCGCCAGTTTACGCGTGGGATAGCAGCCCATCCATTGAGGCGGACCTCCTGCGAGCGTTCCCGGACCGTCCCGTGAGGATCGTCGACGCGCCCTCGCTGACTCGACGCGGCTATGAGGTCGTGAAATAAAGTGACTTGCGCAGGCACACGTGAGAGTGATCGGGTTTCCAGAGACATGGTTTTGTACTTGATCCTTGCTCTCGCATTCGGCATGCGGGTGTATCAAGCCTCGGTGACGACATATTTCTGGGATGAAGAAAGAGATTGGATCCCGTTGGCGGAAAGTATATCATTTCAGCCGCAGAGTCTGAATTTGCCGCTTCGTGCTGATTACCATGGCGCATTACCGGCGTACCTGATGGAGATTGGGGGTTTGCTGCTGGGGAAGGATCCGTTAGGGTTTCGGTTCCCGGGCATACTCGCTGGAGTCTTTTCGATCTACCTGGCATATCGGATGAGTCTGGACTGGGCTGGCGTTAATGCAGCTCGATGGGTAGCGGCATTACTCGCATTCAACGAATTCCACATCAGCATGTCAACTCTCGCCATTCAACATATCTTTTATTTTCTTTTTGTGATGGCTGCGCTTTATGCTTTCTCTCGTTTTCTAAAGACTCGACGACCACGATACCTTTATTGGGCGACCGGATGGCTGGGAGTGGCATTTTTATGCTATGAAATCTCTGCCCTGTTGGTCCCCGTCTTTGTCCTGACCTTGCTTGTTCTGCCCGAATATCGGGTGTGGTTCAAGCGTAAAGAACCCTACCTGGCTGGCCTAGTTTTTTTACTTGTCATCCTACCGGATCTGGCGGCTAATTTCATCGTCCCCGGGACAACGCTGGCCACTTATGGTGACCATCTCTCTAGGATTGGTGGAGTTGGCTTCACTCCTCACTACCTAAATTTCTTTCTAAGAGACGGTGTCCGTGCTTTATACAATTGGATGGGGCGCGAATTGTATGACAAAGCCGCCGGATACCCAACGATGAACCTCGTGTTCGGGGTGATCCTGTTGGGAGGAGTGCTGATAGAGACGCTCCGTTGGCGAAAACAAGAACCAATCCTCAAGTTCTTGATCTTGTCGTTCTGGCTGGTTCTCGCCTTTTTCGTTCTAGTTCGTCCTGGGTCGGCCAGAAATCGTCTGGACCCGGTATTGTGGTTGTGGGTTGGCGTGACCTTGCTGCCGGCTTGCCTCATTGTGGCGCGCCTCTTCTCGGATTTGCGAGGCAGGTGGCTTGTCGCCGCTGCGACGGCAATCGCGGCTGCGGTCTTTATATCGCTGACCGCTGTGGCGGTTGGTCATTTCGGAATTCCATCTGTGGAGGTTGGTTCCAACCCTGAATTCATTTGGCCCCCCGATGGGCGAATCGTCGCCGTTCAAAGCAAATTCACATTCTGTAAGATCTGCGACTCGAGCCGGAAGATAGAATTGGTCAGCATTGTTACGGTGGATGAGTCGGCATCATTCACTGTTTCCCCATCTGAGTATAATAGTGCGGGGCTTTGCGGTAGGGACTGTACAATCAACTTGCCGGCAATCCTAAATGCAGGCGAGCAAGTTCGAGATTATGAAATCAATTTCCGTCTCACGGATCAATCGGGAGGGGTTCAATCCCTTTCAGATTATGTTCACGTTTGTTGCTCTGCAAACTCATCCTTATTTGAATTCCCGGCAAAGTTCTGGACACGCTGATTCGGACCGGGGCGGATTGAACCGTCGGCGTGAATAGATGACGTTGCTGGCGTCGCCCGATTCACAAGGTGAAAAAGCATATCAAGGAGTGCGAGTCGCTATCCTTGGCGCCGCGGGGTTTATCGGGAGATGGGTAGCGCGCGCGATGTGCAATCAAGGCGCGCAGGTCAACTTGATCGTGCGGGATGCCGCGACGGCAGACCCCATCCTTTCACGCTATGGTGTTCGCGGGGCCCTTTTTGAAATCGACCTGTTGAAACCCGGCGCGGTTCTTACGCTCTATCGAAAAATAAGGCCGGTGGTCACTTTCAATCTTGCGGGCTATGGGGTCGATCGGTCGGAACGCGACGAACAGATGGCATACCGGATCAATGCTCACCTCGTCGGGCAGGTCTGTGAGGCGGTGGCGTCCGTTCGTGACATGCAATGGGAGGGGCAGGATTTGGTGCATGCCGGATCTGCTCTGGAGTATGGGACGCTAAGCGGGGACTTGGATGAGAATTCCATTCCACAGCCGACCACTCTCTACGGACAGTCAAAACTCGCGGGGACCTATGCTCTCGCAGATGCCTGTAAGGCTACTGCCATCAAGGGTTTGACGGCAAGACTCTTTACGGTTTATGGACCGGGCGAAAATACAGGACGTTTGCTGCCCGCTCTCATAGAGAGCGCTGCAGCCGGAGCGACTTTGCCTCTCACGGCGGGCACGCAAAGGCGAGATTTCACCTTTATTGAAGATGTGGCTGAGGGTTTGGTGCGCCTCGGTCTGGCAAAAGCGGATCCCGGCGCGGTGGTAAATTTGGCGACCGGAAAATTGACCGAGGTTCAAGAATTCGTCAAGATCGCTGCCGGCATTCTGCAAATACCAGACGACCGCTTGAGGTTTGGCTCCTTGCCAACTCGTCCCGAAGAGATGGAGCACTCCCAGGTCACGGTGCAGCGACTTCGCCGGTTGACGGGTTGGGTTCCTGGCACAACGGTCGCGGAAGGAATTCGGAAAACGGTCGAGTTCGAACGATTGCTCCGTTGAAATAGAGGTCGAATATGGGCAGGAATCGAAAACCCAATAACTCTTCATCAAGCATCCGGCCGGATATATCATTTGTCATGCCATGCTACAACGAAGAGGAGGTCATAGGATACACCATTCCCCGCTTGACCGGTGCATTTGAAAATGCGGGCTACCGGCTTGAGCTTATCGCGGTGGATAATGGTTCGACGGACCGGACCGGTGAGATCCTCCGGGACTTGGCATCGAAAAACGCGTCCATCGTCCCATACCGGGTCGAGCGGAACCAGGGCTATGGAAATGGAGTGCTGAGCGGAATCCCGCTTTGCACTGCGCCTTGGGTGGGCATTATCCCTGCCGATGGTCAAGTCGACGCCGAGGACGTAGTTCGCCTCTACGATGCGCTGGTGGCGACCAACGGGCGGGTGCTCGGCAAGGTGCGGCGGCGTTTTCGCATGGACGGACTCCGGCGCAAGATCGTCTCTATCATTTACAACCTGCTAGTCCTGGTCCTCTGGCCCCGCCTGGGCTCATTGGACGTCAACGGTCTGCCCAAAATCATGCCGCGAGATACGATTCTCGCGATGCAGCTCAGGTCGAAAGGATGGCTCCTGGACCCCGAAATCATGATCAAATCACATTACATGGGACTGCGAGTCGTGGAATTCAATGCTTTTGCCCGGATGCGGGGGAGCGGCGTCTCGCATGTGCGTGCCGAAACGATCTGGGAATTTCTCAAGAGCCTAGTCCTCTTCCGCTTTTCAAGGGAATGGAAGAAGGATTTTCAGCAAGCCTATTCCAGAGCCAGAGAGTCGGCCGGCCTGGTCAAGAACAGTCCGGCACCTCCCATCTCGGGATAGAAAGGACAGCCCATGAGTACGTTACTGCCTAGTCCTCTTGCCCCGAGCGAGGCCGTCATCCATGCGCCGGTGCATCACAAGCGGGAAACTTGCCGCGCCTGCGGCAGCGATCAAATGCGGCTCTTTCTCTCATTGGGACCAACCCCGCTGGCGAATTCACTTCTCCACTCGCGGGACGAATTTGCCGATGAGTCGAGTTTCCCGCTCGACGTGTATTTTTGCGAGAATTGCTCATTGGTTCAGCTGTTAGACGTAATCGACCCGGAGTTCTTGTTTCGGCATTATCTCTACGTCACGGGCACTTCGGACACGATTGCCGCGCACAATGTCGAATACGCCCGTACTCTCGTGACCTTGCTTGGCATGAAGCCATACGACCTTGTGGTCGAGATCGCCAGCAACGACGGCAGTTTGCTAAAGTGCTTCCAACCCTTTGGTGTAAAGACTCTCGGTATCGAGCCGGCTAGTAATGTGGCGGACATGGCGCGCGCGAGCGGTGTCGAAACGATGGACCTCTTTTTCAATTCATCTACGGCCCGTCGAGTGCGCGAGTCATTTGGCGCGGCAAAGGTCGTCATCGGCAACAACGTCCTGGCTCACGTGGACGATTCACAGGATTTCCTCCGCGGCTGCCGTGAGTTGATCGACGCGAACGGGTTAGTGGTGATCGAGGTGCCGTACTTGTGGGACCTCCTGGACGGGCTGGAATATGACACAATTTACCACGAACATCTCTGCTATTTTTCCGTGAGTACGCTCATGCGCCTTTGTGATGCCGTCGGCCTCTCTATTGTGCGTATGGACGACGTCTCGGTACACGGTGGGTCTTTGCGAATGTACGCCGGGCTCGCCGATAAATTTGGGGATCACGCCGACGCGGTGCGCGCCTGGGCGCAGGAGGAGCAGCATCTCAGGCTGAAGGATTTTTCACGCTACGAACGTTTTGCAGCGGATGTTAGAGCCAACCGGCAGGCGATCCGCCACTTGTTGGAGAATCTGAAAGCACAGGGGAAGACAATTGCCGGATATGGGGCTCCTGCGAAAGGCAATACCCTTTTAAATTATTGTGGAATCCAGACCCGCCTATTGCCGTACACGGTTGATAAAAGCCCGCTCAAGGTTGGATTGTACACTCCCGGCATGCACATCCCGGTCCTGCCGGTATCGACGCTTTTGGAACGCCAGCCGGACTATGTCTTGATACTCGCCTGGAACTTTGCCGACGAGATCATGCGCCAGCAACACGAGTACCGCGCACGCGGCGGGAAATTCATCATTCCGTTACCAAATCCTCGGGTGATGTGAGATGAAAGTTGTTATTCTGGCAGGCGGATTGGGGACGCGTCTCGCCGAAGAGACCCAGACCCGTCCCAAGCCTATGGTCGAGATCGGCGGTAAGCCGATTCTGTGGCATATCATGAGTTCATATGCTCACTATGGATACAAGGATTTCTTTGTGGCTTGTGGCTACAAAGGGGAGATGATCAAAGAATATTTCCACAATTACTTTGTACACAATAGCGATTATGTCGTCGATCTGCGCAATGGATCGCACCAGGTCGTCAACAACAAGAGCGTGGACTGGCGGATAGGACTCTTCGATACAGGACTGGACACGATGACGGGCGGGCGAATCCTGCGACTGAAAGAATGGTTGGGTCGCGAGACTTTTATGGTCACATACGGGGACGGATTGGCTGATATCGACCTTCGCGCGTTAGAGTCCTTCCATCGCGCGCATGGCAAATTGGCCACCATCACGGCGGTTCGACCTCCCTCACGCTTTGGCGCGCTGGTTCTCGACGGCGATGCAGTCGACGAGTTTTCCGAAAAGCCCCAAACCGGGGAAGGATGGATCAACGGGGGGTTCTTTGTCTTCGAGCCGGGCATCTTTGATTATCTCGACGACGACGAAACCATCCTGGAGCGTCGTCCTTTGGAACGGATAGCCGCCGACCACCAGCTGATGGCGTTCCGTCACACCGGATTTTGGCAGGCAATGGATACGTTGCGAGATAAACAACTCCTGGAGGCCCTGTGGGCAAGCGGAGAGGCACCGTGGCGAATCTGGCGATAGACTCCTGGAAGAATCACAATGTGATGGTGACCGGAGCCACAGGCTTGCTCGGGTCGTGGCTGGTCGACGAGTTGCTCGAACGCGGCGCTAACGTGACCTGTCTCATTCGAGATTGGGTGCCAGCCAGCAAGCTGGTCGTCTCGAAATCTATCGAGCGGACGAATATAGTTCGCGGCGAGCTTGAGGATTTGGTAGTGGTGGTGCGCGCTCTGAATGAATACGAGATCGACACTGTGTTCCATTTGGGTGCACAGACCATCGTCGGGACTGCCTCGCGCTCTGCGCTGTCGACGTTCGAGTCCAATATCCGCGGGACCTGGAATGTCTTGGAGGCGTGCAAGACCTGCGCGAAACTGGTCCAGCGCGTTATCGTCGCCTCCAGCGACAAAGCCTATGGCGCGCACGACCGCCTGCCCTATACGGAGG
>JBLMXX010000274.1:0-9645 GCA_050257995.1 Acidobacteriota bacterium
TCGGCTTGCCACCCGACAAGCTCGCCGCCGGCGTGAAAGCCGTGCGCGAATCAAACCCCGTCCGACCGCTCACTTTTTCCGTGCGTCTCTCCATCGATCTGAATCCTCACCTGTCACCCACGTATGAGCATCGCGGCAGAGTCCTCCGACGATTGACGGGCGGCGATGACGACATCCGCGCCTCGTTGCGCGAGTACGCCAAGGCCGGGGTGGACTACGTTGTGCTCTTTTTCCCGATGGACGATCCAAGCCAAACCATAAGACAAATGGAACGCTTCAAAAATGACTTTGCACCAGAGTTTATGACGGGGAGGTAAACACGCCGATGAGCCGAGCCGCTGATGAGTTGGTCGAATTCGTAACGCGCACCCGGTTCGAGGAACTTCCCGCCTCCGTCGTCGCGCAGACCAAGCTTGTCTTGATGGACACGCTGGCTGCCATCTTCGGCGGTAGCCAATCGCCCGAAGTAGTTAATCTCGCTCGCCTCGCAACACGGTCCTCTTCCACGAAATCGTCGACGATGTTCGGGCACGCGGCGCCGGCCGATCCACGTTGGGCATCCCTGGTGAATGCGACCGCGGGTACCTCAACCGAATTGGATGAAGGCCACGCGTACGCCAAGGGTCATCCCGCCATTCACACCTTGCCCGCCGCACTCGCGCTCGGCGAGGAATTGGATTCGACCGGGCGCGACATTTTGCTGAGCATCGCGCTGGGCTACGAAGTTGCCGCGCGCGTGGGACAAGCGTGTCATCTAAGGCAAAGCGCACATCCACACGGAACCTGGGGCACGTTGGGCGCGGCGACGGCGGCGGCGAAGTTGATGCCCATGGATGCCACAGGAATTCGCGAGAGCATTGATATTGCGTCGTCGCTGACGCTGGCCACGTCATTTCAAACCGCGCTCGACGGTGCGCTGGTGCGAAATATTTATGCGGGGATGAGCAACCAAAACGGCTTGCTCGCGGCGCAACTCGCGACGTGTGGTTTTACAGGCGAACGGAACGGCGTCGCGAATGTGTTTGGCAAGGTGATGTCCGACAGGTTCGACGAAAATGCGCTGACCGACGAATTGGGAGACCGTTTTGAAATTACGCGCGGCTATTTCAAGATTCATTCGTGCTGTCGCTATAATCACGCGACGCTCGACGCGATGCAACTCTTGCGCGAGGAAGAACCATTCTCAGCGCAAGAGGTCAAACGGATTCAGGTCGAAACCTACGCCCTGGCGGCACAACTGCACGGCACCCGTCCGGCGACGACCCTCGCCGCTCGATTTTCGATTCCTTACGCAATCGCGATCGCGCTCGTGCGCAACTCGACCGCGCCCACCGCATTCGATCAGACGGCGTTGACGGATACAAGGATTCGCGCGTTGGCGGAGAAGGTCCACGTGCGCGAAAATCCGGAATTCACCGCGCAAACTCCCGCCAAGCGTCCCGCGTGTATCACCATCGAATTGAACAACGGCAAAACGATTTCAAAAACGGTTTACAGCAGCCGCGGCGATCCCGACCAACCGTTCACGCGCGAGGAGATGATCGCCAAATATCGGGCGTTATCGGCGCCCATTATCGGAGAACAAGATTCAGAGAGGACCTTGGCGTTGATCGAACAACTGGAAACATCGCCCTCGATCAAACCGCTCACCCAATTATGTCGCCCGAGGAGGAACCGTGACATTCCGCGTTAAGATTATTTCGCCGATCAAGATCGATCCAGCCGATTTGGAACGCCGCCAGGCCCGCTACGGTCAAACGGCGAGCCCGGATACTCTCATCACCGTGTGCAATTTGCCGGAGGGCCCGACGACGCTCGACACCGTTGCCGACCTCGTCGCCTGCGAATACGCGGTCTTTCAAGTCGGCGCCAACACACGTGCGGAGGATTGCGACGCGATTCTCATCGATTGCGTTTTCGATCCGGCGGTGGACAGCATTCAAAAGCACACCGGTATTCCCACTTTTGGTCCGATGCGAACGACGCTGTCGCTGGTCCATCTCGTCGCGCAGAATTTTGCAATCATTTCACGCACGCAAACGCAGTGCGAGATGATGACCGAAGTGATTCGACGGTACGGCGATGTCCATTCACTCGTCGGGACGCGACCGCTCGGCATCACGTACGCGCAAGCTCGCCAGCCCGCCGTGTTTACGAAAGCAATGGTGCGGCAGGTCGAACTCGCCGTGGAAAAAGACGGCGCGCAAGCCATCTTGATGGGGTCAACCACGATGGCGCTCAACGACGCGTTACGCCGCGCCGCCAATGGCGTTCCATTGTTCATGCCCGGGATGTTTGCGCTGCGGGTGATGGAAAGCCTGTGGAACGAAGGGCTCCTCACCCGAAGATCCTAGTAGGATGCACGCGCGGTTTCGCGCTCCCGCCGTCTCGCGCGACTGCAAAGAAAAACCAGCCGGTGATGGCGGCTGGTTTTCAATGGCGTCATTCCTTTTTCGATCCTGCCGGTCGTTTGATATAACGGCCTTGGGGTTGACCGACGATATTCGCACCATCGTACACCTGGCGACCACGCACATACGTGCCCTTGACCTTGCCCGTCAACGCTTGACCTTCGAACGGTGTATAACCTTGTCCCGAGGGTGAATCCGCGCCGTGAACGACGAAGGATTGATTGGGATCCAACAACACGAAATCCGCGTCATACCCTACGGCAATGTCGCCTTTGTCCAGCAAGCCGTAGCGCCGGGCAGGATTCCACGATAGCAATTCCGCGATCCGATTGGACGATAGGCCCCGCTTGGTCCCTTCGCTAAAAACTCCCGAGAGCAGCCAATCGGTCCCACCAAATCCCGACTTGGCGCCGCCGATGCTTTCAGGATGCTTGGGATCGAGTTTCAGTTCGCGCGAGC
This sequence comes from Acidobacteriota bacterium, assembly GCA_050257995.1. GTDB lineage: Bacteria > Chloroflexota > Anaerolineae > UBA4142 > UBA4142 > JBLMXX01. The sequence continues at coordinate 2,871 of JBLMXX010000274.1, forward strand.
AGCAAGCGTGATCGCTGACGATCCAATCGACGTCGCCATTGAGAACGGCTTGCCATAGGAATTCGACATCGGGTCGCGGGCGGATCGGCGGATTGACCTTGGCGAGATTGCCCGTCGGCGCATCCACGTCGAGCAAGAGATGTCCTACCGTCACTTCGCGTTTGAAATTAATGTGCGGGAAGACCTGGCGCATCGTCAATGCCGCTTCCAGTGCCTTGCGTGAGCTGAGGTGCAGCAAGTTGATGTTCGCGCAATTCGTTTCATTGGCGAGATAGCCCGCGATGAACACGGCCAACCCTTCCGAATGGGGTGGACGCATGGCGCTGTACGCCGGCAAGCCCGTCAGTTTACCTTCTGCTTCGACCAATTTCGTGTACGCGGTCAGAATGTCCGCCAGCTCGCAGTGCAAACTCACGCTGAGATAATCGCGCAGTTCGGGGTGGCGCTGCATGACTGCCGATAACTCGCGCATGATGAATTCAAAATGGGCAATGTCGTACCGTTCGTCGGGACCGATCATCAGGAATTCGTTTTGCTTGTCGGAGCGACCGTGCAAACCGTGACTGCCGTAGAACATGAAAATCTTGAACGAGGGCACGCCGTACTCGGTTGCCAGCATTTCCATTTCCTGGATGTGCTGACGGCTGATCGGCGCCAGGTGATAGCCGTAATCGACAAAATACTTGCCTTCGGAAATCGACAGGACTTGCGGATAAAAGTCGCGGTACGCGCCGCCCTGGTTCAAATAGTACTGCCCAGTGCGAAAATACGTGAGCATCGTCGTCACGCCGCCGGTGGCCGCCGCTTTGCTTTCCGTCACGGCATCTTGCGCCAGCGGATGATAAATGCCCGCGTGCATGTGCCCGTCGACAATGCCGGGAAAGGCGAGCAGGTTCTTTCCGTCGATCACTTGGCGCGCCTCGCTTGCATCGATGGATGGCGCCAGCCGGGCGAACCTGCCGTCCTTGATTCCCAAATCAACTTGTTCGACGCCCTTCTTTTTCGGTCGAACCACGCGCACATTCTTTACAACCTGATCGAGAACAACCTCGGTTGACATACCCACTCCTTCACGATTCTTTTTTTGTCGTCGAATGATGGGGAACTGCACAGAAAGATTCCGTGGCGCGAAGCATTGGTCCGATATTTCACATCCCCAGGTACGCCCGCTTCATCTCTTCGTTGCTCAGCAGCTCTTTGCCTTTGCCGTCGAGAACGATCTGTCCGTTTTCCAACACGTATCCGCGATGCGCCATCGCCAGCGTGTGCGAAACATTTTGCTCGACGATCAATACGGTCATGCCTTGCTCGTTGACCCGGCGCACCGTGTCGAAAATATTCTTCACGACGAGAGGAGCCAGCCCCAGGGATGGTTCGTCGAGCATCAGCAGCTTGGGACGTGCCATCAGCGCGCGTCCGATGGCGAGCATTTGCTGTTCGCCGCCGCTCAGCGTTCCCGCGCTTTGCGCCTGGCGTTCTTTCAATCGCGGCAGAAGGTCAAACACCCACTCCATGCTGGCGCGCCGTTTGAGTTTCGCCCGGCGGGTGAACGAGCCGAGCTCCAGGTTTTCGCGCACGGTCATGGATGGGAAAATCTTGCGCCCTTCGGGAACTTGCACCAATCCGATTTCGACAATTTTATGCGCGGGCAATCTTTCGATGCGCGCGCCGTCAAACTCAATGCGACCTGCGCGCGATCGGACCAGCCCGCTGACCGTCTTGAGCGTCGTCGTCTTGCCCGCCCCGTTCGCACCGACGAGTGCGATGATTTCGCCCGCGTTGACGTGAAAGGAGACTTGCCGCAAGACCTGGGTATCTTCGTAGAAAACGTCGAGTCCATCGACCGTCAGCACATCACGCCTCACTCAGCATAAACTCTTCGCCCAGGTACGCTTCGATGACCTTGGGATCTTGCGTCACGGCGCGCGGCGAGCCGTCCGCAATTTTCTCGCCGTGGTGCAAGACGGCGATGCGGTCCGACAGCGCCATGATCGCGCGCATCACGTGTTCGACGACGAGGATCGTAACGCCGCGCCGGCGAACCTGTTGGATCAACGCCACCAGCGCGGCACTTTCGGTCGGCGTCAAGCCGGACATGACTTCGTCGAGCAGTAACATTTCGGGCTGGGTTGCCAACGCGCGCGCCAACTCCAGACGCCTGCGACCCGGCGTCGATAACTCACGCGCCATTTGCGCTTCGCGCCCGCCCAAGCCGACCAAATCGATTGTTTCCTGGGCGCGCTGAATGGCCTCGGCGCGGTTTGACGTGCGATTGAACGCGCCCACCACGACGTTATCGAGAACCGACAGCGTCGCAAAGGGTTTGACCAGCTGAAAAGTCCGTGCCAGCCCGAACTTGCAGATTCGATTGGGTTGCGCGCCGGTGATGTTCTGCCCTTTGAAGAAAATCTGCCCCGTGGTTGGTTGATAATAACCGTCGATCAGATTAAAAAGGGTCGTTTTGCCCGCGCCGTTGGGACCGATCAAACCGACGATCTCACCCTGGGTAACGCTGAGATTCACTTTCGAGACGGCTTGCAGTCCGCCAAAGTGCTTGCTGACGCTGACCAGTTCGAGGAGAGCCATGCTATCTCCTCCGCACGCGCTGAAAGCGTTTGACGAGCCATTCCGCCAAACCGTTCGGCATGAAAATGATGACGACGATCAAGAGCACGCCAAAGATCATCATGTCGATGCCGGAACGACCTTTGAATACGGACAGAAAAGGCAGAAAGGCAGGCGGCTCGCGCAGCAAGGCGCGCGTGATTTCAGAGAGCGGCGTGAGTAACAGCGCGCCGACGAACGGACCGAGCACCGTTCCCGCGCCGCCGATAATCGGACGCAAGAGAATCTCCACCGACACCTGCGAACCAAAAACAATTTCGGGATCGATGAATAACAGGTACTGGCTGTAAAAGGTCCCGCCGAGCGCGGTGATAAATGCGCTGATACTCATCGCCCAAAGTTTATATTTGAGCAAATCGACGCCCAGCGCCGCCGCCGCTTCTTCGTTTTCTCGAATCGCCTTGAAATAATAGCCCATCTTGCTGCGGCTGATCAGATACGTTGCGAGAATCGCCGCCAACACCATCGCCAGGATGATGTAATAGTACGGCACTTTGGTCGTCTCGAATTGAAACGCGAGTAACGAATCACCGCCGCGCAACGGGACCTGGATACCGCGCGACTTGTTCACAACTTCCCAGTTCACCGCAATCAGGCGAAGCATTTCGGCGAACGCAAAGGTCGCGAGCGCAAAATACGGACCGCGCAATCCGTAACGAAAAGTCAAAAAGCCCGTGAACAGACCGAACGCGACGGCGACCAGGCCGCCGATCAACATTCCAATCCACGGATTCACGCCCGCGTACACGAGCAACCACGTCGACGTGTAGGCACCCAGTCCATAGAATGCCGCGTGACCGAACGAGAATTGCCCGGCGTAGCCGCCCATGATATTCCAGCCTTGCCCGAGCAATGCCCAAAACAAAATCAGGATCGCGAGACTCTGCAGATAGGTGTCGACGAAGAACGGCAAGACCAGGGCGACGATCAATCCGATGGCACGGAGCGCCCAAACCAGAATCGAATCGCGTAGTGCCGGGAGAGCCATCGTCTTAGCCATTGCGTCTCCCTAGCAGACCGGTGGGGCGGAAGAGAAGAACGAGAATAAAAACGAGAAAAACGCCCAATTGCTTTGACGAACCGGGAAGAAAGACTGCCCCCAGCGATTCGGTGATTCCAACGAGGATGCCGCCGAGCAGCGCGCCCGGAATATTGCCCATGCCGCCCAGCACGACGACGACAAATGCCATGATGTTGAACGTCGCTCCCATCGTCGGCGTCGCCGTGAAAAACGGCATGATGAGCGACCCCGCCGCGCCCACACAGGCCGTCCCCATGCCGAACGTGATCAGAGACATGCGTTGGGTGTTAATGCCCATCAACGCCGCGCCTTCCTTTTCTTCCGCCACCGCGCGAATCGCTTTACCGAGATCCGTGCGCGCCAGAATCAGATACAAAAGTCCGGCGAGGAGGAAACCGCTGACAAACGCTCCGGCGCGCGGCAAACTGATCATCGTATCGAGTGCAAAGAAGCGCGCACCCGCATAATCGGTCTGGATCGCGCGTGTGTCGGCGGTGAATAAAACCAGCAAGAGATTTTCGATAAAGATGGCAATGCCCAACGTAAGCAACAGCTGGTTGTGCGCGGGCGCATCCGTGACGGGCTGAATCGTAAATTTCTGGAGCAAGGCGCCGATGAGGAACAGCGCGGGAACGGTGATGACAATCGAAAGATAGGGATCAACTCCGAATAATTGAAATGCCCAGAACGTGATGTACATGCCGATCGTCATGAGCGCACCGTGAGCAAAGTTGATGATCCCCAGCACGCCAAAGATCAGCGTCAATCCCATCGCGACCAGACTGTAAACGCCGCCGATGAGAAAACCACTCACGAGCGATTGGCGCACCACCAGGTTGTTCAACTTCCACCAATCGGCGAGATCATTCAAGCGAAACGCAAGCAGATAGGTGACGAATAAGGAGACGCCGAGCAGGATCAACCAGCGCCGGTTGAATAAAAGTTTCATGGTTCGCAGTTGGATCGTTGGATAGTTGCGTGATCGGGCAACTATCCAACGATGTAACCCCTTGGCTAATTAACGCTTGTCCCACGCGGGCATCGGAAAAATTGGATCTTTTTCCGCGAATGCCTTGGGAAGCACTTGGACGATTTTGCCGGACTGGACTTGCATTACCACTGCGCGCGCGTTCTGCGCTTCGCCGTTCGCGTCGAACGTGATCGGTCCTTCGTACGGCAGGATGTGGTCCTTGAAACTGGTCTTGCTCAACGCTTCGCGAATGGCTTTGGGATCGACGGAGCCGGCGCGCTCGATGGCATCCGCGAGAACCATGGTCGCTTCATATGCCATCACACCGTGGGTGGGCATATCGGAGTTGAACTTGGTCTTGTAGCGATCGCGAACTTGCTGCGCTTTGGGATTCGACGCATCCCAGTGATAGTTCGCATCGAAGAAATAGTTCGCCGTGTCCTTGACCGCATCGACGAATTGCGGCGTCGAGAAGGCGCCGCTCGCCATGCCAAAGACGGCTTTGACGTTGAGCTTGAGGTCTTTGGCCGTTCGCGCGGTCAGCACGCCGTCATTCAAGTATCCCGTCACCACCACGGCATCGGGAGCTAGCGCCTGTACTTTGGAGATTTCCGTCGTGAGATCGGTCAGGTTGTTCAGCGAATACGCAATGTCGCCCAACACTTTGACGTCATAATCGCCCGCGACCTTTTTGAAAATGTCCGCCGTGCCCTGACCAAAGATCGAGTCTTCGTGCAGCATCACGACGGTCTTGATGCCGAGCGCTTTCAGCCCTTCGCCTGCGCCTTTCGCCATCGCGGTCTGATTCGGCTGAAGGCGGAAGGTGTACTTGAAATTGCGCTCCATGATGTTGTTGGAAACGGCAACGTCGATCACAAAGGGCACCTGCTCGCGTTCCGCCACTTGGGTCGCATTAAAGGTCGCCGCGCTTTGATAGGTGCCGATCAGCGCCACATTGCCGCCGCGAATCAAGCGCTCCGCCTCGGATTGCGCGACTTCGGGTTTGCCCTGGCTGTCGGCGTGTTCGACGACGAGCTTGGCGCCGCCCAGCGATTTGATACCGCCCGCGCTATTGATATCTTCAACCGCGAGGTCGATACTGTTTTTTAGAAATGCGCCATCCTGAGCCAAGCCGCCGGTCAAAGGATGGATCGCTCCGATCTTGACCTGAGTGACCGCCGCCTTGGTCGCGGCGGGAGCGGCCGTCGGCTGAGATGCGGTCGTCGGCTGAGACGCAGTCGTGGCCTTGGGTGCGGCGGTCGGCGGGACAGGTGTAGCCGTTGGTGCCGGGGCGCAAGCCATCACCCCCGCGGCGATGGCGACGAGCGCCAGCAAGATGAACTTGTGCATTGTTCTCCTCCTTTAATTCTTTGAACTCGGTCTGGCATTTGCCTGAAAGCAAAATTTAGGTTGATGAGATTAAAGGCCTGGGTTGTTTCACCTCCTCCAACGTGCTTGCTCTAGGGTTCACCGATTTAATCTTGCGGGGTGCTTGCGGCGCAGACTTCCGAAGTCTCCGAGACTTCGGAAGTCTCGAACCCCACAAGACTTGCAGTTGAACTACTAGCAAATCAAAAATGCTGCCGGAAACTTGCCTAGCGTTCATCCGTTATCGATCGCGCCGCCGCTTCCCCTGCGATCTTGCCAAGCGCAAACGCCGAAAGCAATCCAACTCCACCGAGGTAACCGCCATATCCATAGCCCGCAAACCCTGCCGCCGTGCCACCGCCTGCATAGAGATTCGGAATCACTGTGCCATCCGGTCGCAAGACGCGGGTACTCGGATCGACGACCAGTCCGCCTTGCGTGTGGAACAACGCGCTCGTCACAGGGATCGCAAAGAATGGGGCTGCCAGCGGTTCGCCGAAACTCGTGCGGCCAAATTCATCTTTGCCAATTCTGACCGCGGAGTTGTATCGGGCGACCGTCTCGGCAAGCGTCGCCGGCTCGATGTCTAATTGCATCGCCAACCGGGCCAGCGTATCGGCAGAGCGAATCACGCCCGCGTCGACGCATTCGTAAAATCGCGCATAACCGGCTTCCGCCGAGCGTCGAATCCGCTGATCGAAAATCTCGTAGACGACCTGACCCGGCTGCTGCTGCACGGCGAGGGCGTGTTCGGCATAGCCGCGCGTCTCGTCGCTAAAGCGTTTGCCAAA
>JBLMXX010000275.1:0-3164 GCA_050257995.1 Acidobacteriota bacterium
GAACATGCCTTTTCGCTTGTGTCCGGCTCATCACGCGTCCCGCGCCGTGGCACGTCGATCCAAAGGTTTGCTCCATTGATCCCGCCGTTCCGACGAGCACAAAAGACGCGGTGCCCATCGAACCGGGGATCAGGACCGGTTGCCCAATATCGCGCAGGTCCTCCGGCAGCACGCTCGCCCCGGGACCGAATGCCCGCGTCGCGCCTTTCCGGTGCACGCAGACCCTCACGCGCTTGCCGCCAACCGTATGTTCCTCAACCTTGCCCATATTATGTGCAATGTCGTACACCTGGTCCAGATCGAAATCCCGGACCTTGCCGGCGAGCGCTTCTTCGAACGAGCGCCGGATATGATGGGCGAGGATCTGCCGGTTGCAAAAGGCATAGTTGGCGGCGCATGCCATCGCCTTGAAATAATCCTGACCCGGCGGTGAATCGAAGGGCGCGCAGACCAACTCGCGGTCGGGCAGGTCGATTTTATAATCTCGCACGGTCGTTTGAAAGCGACTCACATAGTCTGTGCAGACCTGGTGCCCCAGCCCACGCGAGCCGCAGTGGATTTGGACCACGACCTGGTCCGGGAACAACTCCAGCCGGTCCGCTACACCGGCGTCGTACACCTCCACCACGCGGTCGACTTCGATAAAATGGTTTCCGGCGCCCAACGTACCGGCTTGGTCCTTGCCCCGCTCTTTGGCGTGTTTGGAAACGAGCGCCGCGTCCGCGCCCGGCAGCCGCCCGAACTCCTCGGTGCGGGATAAATCCTCACGACGCGCATATCCGTTCTTGAGCGCCCATTCCGAGCCCTGTTCCAGCACGTCGTCCAACTGCTTGAGGTTGAGCGGGACACTTCCTTCTGAGCCAACCCCACTCGGGCAATTGCGGTAAAGCAAGGTGGCGAGGTCCTTGATGTGGGGCACCACCTGTTCGACGTCCAGGTGTGAAGCCAACAGGCGCACGCCGCAATTGACGTCGTACCCAATCGCTCCAGGGGAGATGACGCCGTCCGGAACCCGGGTGGCGAACACGCCGCCGACGGGAGCGCCGTAGCCCTGGTGGATGTCGGGCATGGCAATCACATATTTGACGATGCCCGGCAGGGTGGACGTGTTAATCAGCTGCTCCACGGACTTGTCTTCGAGCGCGTCTTCCACCAGCGCTTCATCCGCATATAAACGCGCCGGAGCCCGCATATCGCCGCGATAGCCTTGCGGCACTTGCCACACCCAATCTCCGATTCGCTCTAAATCCTGCTTGCGGATCATGCGGACCTTCTTTCTGTTACCGTCAGACGTCGACGACTAGAACGGCTTGCCAGCCGCCGGGCGTTTGTTCGATTTTGAGATTGTGATAGGTGGCGGCTTTGACGAGCTTATCGATATTCGCGTTTGACCTGCCATAGACGCGGGCGCGCAATGTTTCCGGTGACAGGTCGTCAACCTGGAATCGAAAGAATGTCTCTTGATGTGTGTCCTGAAGGTACAAGAGTTCGTTCAGCCAGTTGACGAGGACGGATTCATAGTCAATGCCGCTTGCTTCCACAACACGCGTCACTTCCGGCATACGCGACTCGGCATCGGGAGGGATGGCACCTTCCAGCGCAAACATGGCGTAGGCGGCATTCTCGAACAATTCGTTCAGGTCGTGCCCATACGCGCGGAACGACCAGTCTGCCGTATGCGGTATTTCCTCGTAACGTTTCCCATCCATAGTAAATAAAAACCGCGAATATTATAGAACAATTCGCGGTCTCCGTCCATCCACCATCAAACTAAACCCATTTTGCTATTTTCCGTTTGAAGAGATCACGCAATTTAGACTCTTCTGCCGGGCTTGCCAGGGCCCGCTTGGGAATTGGGTAGAACATATTTTGGCTTGCGCTGGCATACAGGTAGAAAAACCGTTTGTCCTCACCGGCTCTGGGGTATGCGCTCCACGCGTTCAATGCTTCGCCATGCTCTGATTTCGAGTGAACATGCGCGTCTGAAAATTCCCAGGACAGTTCGGTCAGCATTTTGGAGTCTCGGCGTAGGCGCCAGGCAAGAAATGGGCTGGCAAAGATGAGAAAACCAAATAGGGCGATTGGAATCGCGAGGGGCCAAAGTGCTGTGACCAGTGTAACAGGCGATGTGCCGGAAACCATTGCCTGCAGGATGAAAATGAGCAGGATAGCGATGAAAAAAGCCACTACCCAACGGAGACTCGAAGAGTTCAGCGAGCGGGCTCGCACTGCATTGGTGATTTCTTGAGGGGTCATCCGGTAAGTAATTTTGATTTCGTCTGCCATGTTGGTTTCACCTCTCAATCCACACCGCACTCCAACGCTTGAGTGCTATCGCAGGGTGGAGAGAACTTGACGCGTCGCGGCCACATCCCGCTTCATCTGCTCGACCAGTGCTTGGGCGCTGTCGAATTTCATTTCCGGGCGCAGGCGCTTGATGAACTGCACTTCGATCACCTGATCGTACAAGTCTTCGTCGAAATCCAAGATATAGACTTCTAACTGGCGCTGTCCCCCCCCAAATGTAGGGCGTATACCGATGCTGGCAGCGCCACCGTGCCACCGTTCGCCGATCTTGACGCACACGGCGTAGATGCCGTCCGCGGGAGTCAAGCGATGTTCGGCGACCGCCAGGTTCGCCGTCGGATAGCCGAGTTGGCGCCCGCGCTGGTCACCTCTGACGACGCGCCCGCGCACCGAGGGGTAACGACCCAGGAAGCGGGTGGCAGTCTCCAGGTCGCCGTCGGCGATTAAATGGCGAATGTTCGTGCTCGACATCACCTCGCCGTCAAACCGTTGCGGCTCGACCACGTTGACGTTAAAGCCCTTCTCTTTGCCGAGATTGGTCAGGAAGGTGACATTTCCTTCCCGCTTGTATCCCAGTGCAAAATCTGCCCCGCAGATGATTTCCTTCATTTGAAGGTGGTCGATCAGCATCTGAACGAAATCACGGGCTCGGACCTGCGAGTATTCAATGCTGAACGGGAGGACGACGGCGTAATCCAGACCGAGGGGCGCGAGCAGGTCGAGCCGTTCTTCAAGGGTGCTCAGATATTGCAGCGTCGAGTTCGGCCGCAGGACGATTTTAGGATGCGGGTGCAGAGTGACGAGCGCGCTCGCCGCGCCGGTCTCCCTGGCGCGTTGTACCACGCGGCTGATGAGGT
>JBLMXX010000276.1:0-13359 GCA_050257995.1 Acidobacteriota bacterium
ATGCGCATCATCGGTCCCAACTGCCTGGGCGTCATGAGCACCGCCACCGGCTTGAACGCCACCTTCGCCGCCGCGATGGCGCGTCCGGGCAGCGTCGGTTTTCTCACCCAAAGCGGCGCGCTCGCCACGGCCGTTCTCGACTGGAGTTTTCGCGAGAATGTGGGCTTTAGCGCGTTTGTCTCGATCGGTTCGATGTTGGACGTCGACTGGGGCGACCTCATCTATTTCCTGGGCGACGACCCGCGCACCGAAAGCATCGTCATCTACATGGAGTCGATCGGGGATGCGCGCTCGTTCCTCTCCGCCGCGCGCGAAGTCGCGCTCGCCAAGCCCGTCATCGTGATCAAGCCGGGACGCACCGAGGGCGCGGCGCGCGCGGCCGCGTCGCACACCGGATCGCTAACCGGAAGCGATGAGGTGCTGGAAGCCGCCTTCCGCCGTTGCGGGGTCTTGCGCGTCAACAGCATCTCGGACCTGTTCTATATGGCGGAAGTGCTCTCCAAACAGCCGCGCCCCCGTGGACCGCGCCTCACGATCCTGACAAATGCCGGAGGCCCCGGCGTCATTGCCACCGACGCGCTCATCATAGACAGGGGGGAATTGGCCGAGTTGTCCAAAGAATCGCTGGATTCCTTGAACAAGGTCCTGCCGCCCCAGTGGAGCCATAACAATCCGATCGACGTGCTCGGAGATGCCAGCCCGGACCGGTATGCCCAGGCGCTCGAAATCGCCTCCAAGGACCCTAACAGCGACGGTATGCTCGTCATCCTCACGCCGCAAGCCATGACGGACCCGACGGAAACGGCGGAGCGCATCAAGGGTTATGCGCAGACTACCGGCAAACCGATTATCGCCAGCTGGATGGGCGGCGCCGATGTCGAACCGGGCGAGCGCATCCTCAATCACGCCAGTATCCCTACCTTTGGCTATCCGGACACGGCCGCGCGGGTGTTCGACTATATGTGGCGCTATGCGTACAACCTGCGCGGCATTTACGAAACGCCGGTCCTTCCCGCGGGAATGGAGGAAGGCGCGCCGGACCGCGCCGCGGCAGACAAGATCATCCAGGAGGTGCGCGAGTCGGGGCGGACGATCCTCACCGAGTTCGAGTCCAAGCAATTGCTCGCCGCGTACGGCATCCCGACCGTCGCCACGCGTATCGCCCGGAGCGACGTGGAAGCGGTCCAACTGGCAAAGGAAATCGGCTTCCCCGTCGTCCTCAAACTCTACTCCGAGACGATCACGCACAAGACGGACGTCGGCGGGGTGCAATTAAACCTGGCGGATGAGGAGGATGTCCGGCGCGCCTTTCGAGCGATCCAGGAATCCGTGCGGGTGCGTGCCGGCGCGGAACATTTCCAGGGTGTCACGGTCCAGCCGATGGTCCAGTTGCAGGGATACGAACTCATCATCGGCACGAGCATCGATGCCCAGTTCGGTCCGGTCATACTCTTCGGCTCGGGCGGTCAACTGGTCGAGGTGTTCAAGGACCGCGCCCTGGCTCTTCCGCCTTTGAATACCACGCTGGCACGGCGAATGATGGAGCAGACCGTTATTTACAAGGCGCTCAAAGGGGTGCGCGGTCGCCCGCCGGTAGACCTTGCCGCGCTGGAGCAGTTGATGGTGCGCTTTAGCCAGTTAGTCGTGGAGCAGCGCTGGATCAAGGAGATCGACATCAATCCCCTGCTCGCGTCGCCGGAACGCCTGCTGGCGCTAGATGCGCGCGTGGTGCTACACGACAAAAATGTAGAGCGCAATCAATTGCCCAAGCTGGCGATTCGCGCGTATCCGCGCCAATATATCCAGCAGTGGACGATGAAGGATGGGATGCCGGTAACCTTCCGCCCGATCCGTCCTGAAGACGAGCCGATGATGATCGAGTTCCACGAGACCCTCTCGGACCGGAGCGTTTACCTGCGGTACTTGCACCCGATGATGCTGAGCCAGCGGGTCACGCACGAGCGGCTGTCGCGCATATGCTTTGTCGATTACGAACGCGAGATCGCCCTCGTCGCCGAAGGGAACGATCCGGAAACGGGCAAGCGGCGCATCCTTGCCGCGGGGAGGCTGAGCAAACTGCACGGGACGGATGCGGCGACGTTCACGATCTTGGTGAACGACCGGTACCAGGGACGTGGGCTGGGCCGAGAATTCCTCCGCCAATTGGTGGAGGTGGGCCGTGCAGAGAAACTGAGCCGCATTGTCGCGAAAATCTCGCCGGACAATACTGGCATGCAGCGTGTGTGTGAGAGTCTGGGCTTTACCCTTCATCCCGCGCCGGACTCGCTGATGGTGGAGGCGGAGATAATGCTCTAGTCCTTTTCCCCATTGAACAAATCCCACTGCCGTTGTATAATCCGGCTCGTAATCGAAAAACGCCGTCATCGTGGCTAACGACGAAATCGGACAAGCCGGCATCGGAAATATAGCCAGGGCGGGGAATCGTCCAACTTGCCGGCGTTCCCCGCTTTTTGATTTAAGCAAAGTGAGAATGGGAATAGTGAAATGCCAGTCCTGACGTCGAACGTCAACCCTGCCGATCCTCAATTCCAAGCGAATGCCGGGTATCATCGCGGGTTAGCGAAGGAATTGCGCGAGCGCCTCGCGGTGGTCCGCCAGGGGGGCGGTCCGAAATATCGCCAGCGCCTGGAGGCGCAGGGCAAGTTGTTCGTGCGCGACCGCATCGACCGCCTGCTCGACCCCGGCGCGCCGTTCCTCGAAATCGTGCCGCTGGCGGCGTGGGGGATGTATGAAGACCAGGCACCGGGCGCGGGCATCGTCGCCGGCATTGGTCGCGTGGCGGCCCGCGAGGTGATGATCATTGCCAACGATGCAACCGTCAAAGGTGGCTCGTACTATCCGATGACGGTCAAAAAGCACGTGCGGGCGCAGACGATCGCGGAGGAGAACCGGCTCCCGTGCATTTACCTCGTCGATTCCGGCGGCGCCTACCTCCCCATGCAGGACGAGGTCTTTCCGGATGCGGGCCATTTCGGTCGCATTTTCTACAACCAGGCGCGGATGAGCGCGCTCGGGATTCCCCAGATCGCCGCGGTCATGGGGTCGTGCACGGCGGGCGGCGCGTACGTCCCCGCTATGAGCGACGAGAGCATCATCGTCAAGGGCACGGGCACGATCTTTCTCGGCGGTCCGCCGCTGGTCAAAGCCGCCACCGGCGAGGACGTTACAGCGGAAGAACTGGGCGGCGCCGATGTGCACACACGCCAGTCCGGCGTCGCAGACCATTACGCGGAGGATGACGACGATGCGCTCGAAATCTGCCGCGGCATCGTCGCGACCCTTAACCTCCACAAATCACTCGCGGTCGAGGTAGACCCGCCGGAGGAACCGCTCTATCCCGCGGAAGAAATCTACGGCATCCTGCCGCGGACCTTTCGCGAGGCGTATGACGTGCGCGAGATCATTGCGCGGCTAGTGGACGGCAGCCGTTTCCGCGAGTTCAAGGCACGCTATGGGACGACGCTCGTCTGCGGCTTTGCGCGCATCGGCGGCTATCCGGTCGGAATTCTGGGCAACAACGGGGTCCTTTTCAGCGAGAGCGCACTCAAGGGGGCGCACTTTATTGAACTGTGCTCCCAGCGGGGCATCCCGCTCCTCTTCCTGCAGAACATTACCGGCTTTATGGTCGGCAAGGAGTATGAGGCGGGTGGGATCGCCAAGGATGGCGCCAAGCTGGTGCACGCCGTCGCGAATGCGAGCGTGCCGAAATTGACCCTCATCGTCGGCGGCTCGTTCGGCGCTGGAAATTACGGGATGTGCGGGCGCGCCTACGATCCGCGTTTCCTGTGGATGTGGCCTAACGCGCGCATCAGCGTCATGGGGGGAGAGCAGGCGATTAACGTTTTGCTCACGGTCAAACGCGACCAATTGGCTCGCGAGGGCAAGCTGCTGCCCACGCCTGAAGAAGAGCAAGAGGTGCGAACGCTGATCGGGGACCAGTATGAAACCCAGGGCAATCCTTATTATTCCACTGCGCGCTTGTGGGACGATGGCATCCTCGATCCTTTGGAAACGCGGCAGGTGCTGGCGCTGGCGCTTTCCGTCGTCCTGAACGCGCCGCCGGTCGAGCGCAAGTTTGGAGTATTCCGGATGTGATAGCCAAAATCTTGATCGCCAACCGCGGTGAAATCGCGGTGCGCATTATCCGGGCTTGTCGTGAAATGGGCATCCGGACGGTCGCCGTGTATTCGGAAGCGGACCGGCAGGCATTACACGTTCGCCTTGCGGGCGAGGCGTTGCCCATCGGACCGGCTCCGGCATCCGAGTCCTACCTGTCGATACCGCGCATTGTGGAAGCGGCGCGCCAATCGGGCGCGCAGGCGATTCATCCCGGATATGGCTTTCTTTCCGAGAATGCCAAATTCGCGCAGACTGTGCAGGACGCGGGTTTTATTTTCATCGGCCCCTCGTCCGAGGCAATTCGCGCGATGGGCGATAAAGCCGAGGCGCGCGCCAGGATGCAAGCGCGCGGCGTGCCGGTCGTGCCGGGCTACCAGGAGGCGGATGACAATGCCTCGCTCGCGCGGGCGGCAGATCGGCTGGGCTATCCCGTGCTCGTCAAGGCAGCCGCGGGCGGCGGCGGCAAAGCGATGCGGGTGGTCGAGTCGGCGGTGGAACTGCCTGAATCGCTGGCGGGGGCGCGGCGCGAGGCGCAGAATTCTTTTGGCGATGCGCGCCTGTTCCTGGAGAAATATATCGCGGACGGAAGGCATATCGAATTCCAGGTCCTTGCCGACAGCCGCGGGCATACCGTTCACCTTTTCGAGCGCGAATGCTCGATTCAGCGCCGCCATCAAAAGATCATCGAAGAAACACCGTCGCCGTTCCTGAATGAGGAAATGCGTTCCCGCATGGGTGCGGCGGCGGTGGAGGCGGCGCGGGCGGTCGGGTACGCGAATGCCGGCACTGTCGAATTCATTGTCGACCCGACGAGTCGAGCGTTCTATTTTCTGGAAATGAACACGCGCCTGCAGGTCGAGCATCCCATCACCGAGCTGACGACCGGGTTGGACCTGGTACAATGGCAAATCCGGATCGCGTCCGGCGAGTCGCTCCCGTTTGCGCAAAAGGACTTGAGCCAGCGCGGGCACTCGATCGAGTGCCGCGTTTACGCCGAAGACCCATCCAATCAATTCCTGCCCAGCACCGGTTGTTTGCTCAAGGTGGTCGAGCCGCGGGGTCCCGGCATCCGCGTCGATTCGGGCGTGGCGACGGGCGACGAGGTGACAGTTTACTATGATCCGATGCTCGCCAAAGTCATCGTGGCTGCCGAGAACCGGCAGAGCGCCATCAAAAAGATGCAGGCGGCACTGCGGGAGCACGTTGTTTTGGGCGTGACGACAAACCTGGATTTCTTGCAGGCGGTATTGGCGCACCCTGAATTTCAAGCGGGCAGGGCGACGACGACCTTTATCGAACGTCATTTGCAAGATTGGCAGCCCGAGGTCGATCCCTTTATCCCGCAGGCGCTGCTGGCGGCGGCCCTGGCAGAGACCCAGACTCCCGCGCGCGTCCCGCCCGCCTCGAACGGCGCCGCCGATCCCTACAGTCCCTGGCTGCAGAGCGATGGCTTCCGAATCGGGGGCGCATGAAGTACACCTACCAGATCGGCAGGCAAATCTACACGGTCGAGATCGAGAAGGACGGCGCGGGTTATCGCGCGGTGTTGAACGGGCAGGAATATCCCGTACAGGTTGTCCGGGGAGAGGACGGCGCGCTGACGTTTACGCTGGGCGACCACCTCCAGACCGCGTACTGGGCGAAGGACGGCCCGCGGCGCTGGGTATTTGTAGACGGCAAGACGTTCGTCATTACCTCCGCGACGCCCGGCGCCCGTGAACGCCACGCCGTCGAGCACACGGGGGAAGACACCATCCGCGCGCCGATGCCCGGTCACGTCCGCGCCGTCCAGGTCGCAGAAGGCGATGCCGTATCCAAAGGGCAGACGCTGTTCGTCCTGGAAGCCATGAAGATGGAAATCCGGGTGCAATCGCCGCGTTCAGGCAAACTGGCGCGCATCGCGGTGACCACCGGGCAGCCGGTCGAGCGTGAGCAGGTGCTGGCGGAAATCAAGTAGGGATTGACAATGGGAGGCGTATGGCGGGGAAATACTATGAGGATTTTGAGGTCGGGGCGCATTTCAAGCATTCGCAGGGGCGCACGGTCACCGAGACGGACAATATCCTCTTTTGCGCCCTGACGATGAACGACCAGCCGCTGCACATCAACGAAGAGTTTGCCTCGCACACCCAGTTCGGGCGCCGCATCGTCAATGGCATTTATACGATGGGACTGGTGGTGGGTCTCTCGGTCGGCGAGCTGTCCGAGGGCACGATCGTGGCGAACCTCGGCTACGACCGTGTCGTCCATCCGAACCCGGTCTTTCACGGCGACACGATCTATGTCGAAAGCGAGGTCCTGGAGAAGAGGGAGAGCAAATCGCGACCGGACTGTGGAATCGTGCGGCTCAAGCACACTGGCCGCAAGCAGGACGGCACGGTCGTCGTCGAACTCGAGCGCACGACGTTATTCTTGAAAAAAGGAAAGCCATAGGAGACCAGATGCATGCTCGGCGCGCCTTGTTGTATGTCCCCGGGAGTGATTGGCGCAAGATGGATAAAGCCACGGGGTTGAATGCGGACAGCGTTTGCCTGGACCTTGAGGACGGCGTCGCCGCCAACCGCAAAGCAGAAGCGCGCGGCACCCTCGCGCGGGCGCTCGGCTCGCTCGATTTTCGCCGCGCGGAGCGCCTGGCGCGCATCAATGCGATCGGCACAGAGCTGGAGGTGGACGATCTGGCGGCGATCTTGCCGGCACAGCCGGATGGCGTCGTCATTCCCAAAGTGGCAAGTGCGGACCAGGTCCGCTGGGCGGGCGAACATATTTCGGCGTTCGAGCAGGCACAGGGTTGGCCGGAGGGCCGCATCGCGCTGATCGCGATGATCGAGTCGGCGCGCGGGGTCCTGAATGTGGCCGCGATTGCCGGCGCCGACCCGCGCTTGCAGGCATTGGTTTTCGGTGCAGAGGACTACGCGGCCGATGTGGGCGCCACGCGCACGCGGGAGGGGTCCGAGGTCCTTTACGCGCGCAGCGCGATCGTCGCTGCCGCCGCCGCGTTTGACCTGCAAGCCATCGACCTGCTCTACCTTGATTTTCACGACGTGGAAGGACTGCGCGCCGAGGCGCAGCGCGGGGCGCAGTTGGGCTATGCGGGGATGCAGACCATCCATCCCAATCAGATCGGGCCGGTCCAGGAGGTTTTTACCCCCGACGACGCGTCCATCGCCTATGCTGTGCGCGTAGTGCAAGCAAATGCCGCGCACCAGTCTTCCGGCGCCGGCGCGTTCGCTCTAGACGGCAAAATGGTGGACAGTCCCATCGTCAAGTCTGCCGAACGCGTGCTCACCCGCGCCCGGGCGGCAGGGAAAATTCCTTGAAAAATCCGCTTTACCTCGATATAATAGAATAAGGATATCCTTTGGAGAGGCGAGGTGGAAGCGTTCTTTCGAATTCCGATCAGTGGTGTTCACGACCTGGAGCGATTGCTCACGGCTGTGGGGGCTTGCCAGGAACTGCTCCCCGGCTCTCTGCACCTGACCGAGGGTGTAGATATCCTAGCCCGGCAACTCGTCGCCGAATGCCGAGACAAGGATGTGCTCCGGGTGGACCATGCCCAGACGCCGGGGGGACTGATTGCACTCTTCCGGTGCCTCTGGATTCATCCCCTTGCCCGTCCCGCCGCGTGCGTTTTGCGGCTTGAAGCGAGACTCGGATCGAACCCGGCGGAGGGCATCTGCCTTTTCGTGGAGATACCGGCGGCGGGCAGACTGCCGCGCTGGGTGGATGCAAAGGTCAATGGTGCCCCGGCCGCGCGCAAGCGAGCGGCGGCGGTGTATCGCTCCATTTGCAGGTGCGCCGGATTGACCTTTGAGCAAATTTGAGCGATTGATTGCGCGGTAAGGAGGAGAACGCCTGTGGCGTGTTATATAACCGATAGTTGCATTTCATGCGGCATCTGCATTGGAGATTGCCCCAACAACGCCGTCTACATTACCGTCGACGAGCGATATGCAATCGATCCGCGACGATGTACGGAATGCATCCACCTGCCGCGCCGGAGCTGCGAAAAAATCTGCTGCGTGGGTGCTATCCAGCCCGACCCCGCGCACCGCGAGACCCCGCCGCAGCGGTGGGCCAAGCATCGCGCTTTGCATACGGTCAACCTCCAAGACCTATTGGGTTTCTGACCGTTCCTTTTCGTTTGCAATCCACTATCGATTATGATACATGCGAGATTAGTCCCCTTGGCATCCCCAAGGTGTTGACGCCTTGAGCCGCAAATCTGCGTCCCAAGGCGTTTCCGTTTTTGAATCAGTATGAAAACCGAGAATGAAATTTCGTCGGCGCGCATCTGCAACGTGAGTGATTGAGGCGAGTGGATGACCAGAATCAAGTTCGGAGAGATCGGGAAATGATTCCACGACATAAAGAGAGCCGGGATGTCATTCCGGCTTTTTTGTTATGACCGAATAAAATCAGATGGATTCTCGTAGTATCTTTTAGAAAGGCATGCCCGAACTTGACCAGTCCGCATGGGACATTTGAAGTGGATGACCGCGACCTGATCGCCTCGGCACAGCAAGGCGACCGTCAGGCATTCACTAAGCTGGTCCGCCGCCACCAAGGCAGCATTGTCAGCCTGACCTACCGCATGTGCGGCGATCTCCGCCTGGCAGAAGATGCCGCCCAGGAAGCTTTCGTGCGCGTCTGGCAGAACCTTAACCGCTATAAACCGCAGTATGCCTTTCGGAGTTGGCTATATCGGATTGCCGCCAATGCTGCGCTCGACTCTCTGCGCCGAGAGCGCCCCACAGCAGATCTCGATTCTTTATCCCTGGCCGACTTGGGTCCAAGTCCGGAACAATCTGCCGAGGACGACGAGCGGGCGGCGCATGTCCGCCGGGCTATTGCCCAACTGTCAGAGTCTCTGCGCGTGGTTCTCATCCTGCGGGAATATCAGGGACTCTCATACCAGGAAATTGCCGATGTATTGGACATCCCCATTGGTACGGTTATGTCACGGTTGAACTCTGCCCGCGCCCAGTTACGTCAAGAACTCCTCGTTTTATTGGAGAATGTATGAATCAACATGTTAGTGAATTGCTCGCCGCCTACCACGATGGCGAGCTGTCATCCAACCGCCGGTATAAGGTAGAGAAACATTTACAGGATTGTCCAACCTGCCGCGCCGAACTGGAAGCGCTGGGGGAACTTTCGTCTCTTCTTAGGGCGGATCCTGTCCCGGACCAAACTCCCCCCGAGCGTTTCGCCGCGCAAGTGCAGTTGCGTTTGCCCCGCGTATCGCCGCCACGCGCTCGTCAGAACGCAGGACAGTCTTCGCGTTGGGTGCTGGGCGTTCCACTCGCGCTGATTTTCCTCTGGGCTTTTCTAGAGGGCGCCTTACGAGTCACCGCCTTGATTCTGACGACTGACAATGTACTTGGCGCCGCAGGCGGACGCGCCGAGCTTTTCAACAGTTGGATCACAACGCAGGGATTTTTCGAAACCAACGCCAACCTGTTGCTGCTCGATACGGTCCTACTTATCGGTACGATCATATTTTGGTCAGCCTGGATGGCTTTCTGGCTCGCCTGGAAAAAGGCCAAAATGGATCATCTACAAAAGGAGGTGTGATATGAATCACATCAAAATCTTGAGACGCGCTCTTAATCTCACGGTCAACTACCGCGCCCTGTGGATTTTCGGTATTCTGCTTGCCCTTACCACCGGCAGCGGAGTCCCCAGTAGCGGAGGGGGCAATAACAGCCGTTCTTCCACCAATAACGCCCCCGCTTTCAACTGGCAAAACCCATTCGGCGGACTTGTCATCCCGTCCGAAGTAGCAAGCATGTGGATCGGGATTGCAATCGGTCTGGCCTGCCTGATCCTGGTGTTGATCGTAGTTGGGACGATCGTCCGCTATGTATCCGAAACCGCCCTGATCCGCATGGTCGATGAGCATGAGAATAGCGGCGAACGACGGACCGTTCGTCAGGGATTCCGCCTGGGCTGGTCGCGCCGGGCGTGGAAAATGTTCCTGATGGATTTGCTGGTTGGTCTGGGTTTTGTGACAGTCTTGCTGCTGCTGCTAGCTCTCGCGGCGCTGCCCTTGTTGGTCTGGCTGACCCAAAATACGCCCCTGCACGTCATTGGCACTATCATCTCAGCCGGACTGATTCTCCTACTGGCCTTTGCTGCCATTGTCGCCGCGCTGGCTGTCACTTTAATCCTTATCTTCGCCCGGCGCGCCTGCGCATTGGAAAATCTGGGTGTGCGGGACTCACTCCATCGCGGCTATGGGAGGGTCAGACTACATCTGGGTGATGTGATTCTGATGGGTGTGATGATGTTTGGCATCGAGCTTTTGTTAGGATTGGCTACCTTTCTGGCCACGCTGGCTGTCATTGTAGCGGCCGCGCTGATTGCGGGTCTCCCGGCCCTGTTGGCAGGCTCCATCGCCAGCTTGTTCACGCAGGGAGCAACACCCTGGATTGTAGCTGCCATCGTCGGCGCGCCCATCTTTCTGGTTGCTGTCATCATCCCGGGCGCGTTAATTGGCGGTTGGAAGCAGGTCTTTTCATCCAGTGTATGGACGTTGACCTATCGCGAAACGCTGGCGCTGGAACAGACAAAGGTGAACGGTGGACTCCCTGCGTTGGACAGCGCCGTCAAAACATAATGGATTCTACAAAGGTGAGTCATCCATATCGTTCAAGCAAAGCAGAACAAAAGATGACGACCGAAGAAAAAACGAACCCCAAAAGGTAATTCTGGAGAAAATGCATGAACGCAATCCTGGAAACTCAACATGGGTCGCCGGACGCTCTTCAGCTTATCGAGGTGGAAAGAACGGCTTCCCGGGACAATGAAAGAGCAGAAGCATTTGCAGAGCTCGAGCGAGGAGTGCATGCGGCGTTAGAGACCTATTCCAATGTCCACCGGGGCAGCGGGCACAACTCGCTGGTGTCCACGCATTTATTCGAGCAGGCCAGGGACATTGTCCTGGAATACCTGGGGCTGAATAAAGACAAATATGTGGTCATCTTTTGCACACCCAGAAGGGCAGAGGCGCTCAAGGCGCAGCTTGAGCCGGAACGCTACGTAAGTGTGTCAAGCCAAGATATCGGCCTGCCACTCGGTGTAAGGGCATTGGCGGTCGACCGCAAGGCGTTGCGCAGAAGCACGCCTTTCCAGACGGGTGGGGGGACGGCTAGACTCGTCTCCCCCGGTTGGGTCATCTGGGCTAACGCACCGGACAAATTCGAAGCCGGCACGCCTGCAATCGTCAACGTCATCGCGTTTGCCAAAGCACTGCGGCTGATCCAGCATTTCGGAAAGGATGTTTTCCAGGGTGCGGGCGCCGAAGAGAGGGCAGCCACTGAAATTCTATGGCACGACGAATTGGAGCAATACTCCGGGAAAGAACTCTTGGATGGACTCAGGCAGACCCTGATCGGGCGCGGTGTGCGTGTCCCGACCATCGAAGGCGTCAAGCCCTATATCAACCTGGACAATGGCGCCAGCACTCCCACCTTCACGCCAATCTGGTACGCGGTCCGCCAGACCTGGCGCCAGCCCGGGCAAGTACAACAAGAGATCATTCATGAGGTCAAGTCCATCTGCGCCGATGTACTGGGTGCGCCTTTGGCAGACTATGATGTGATCTTTACATCCAACACCACGGAAGCCATCAACCTGGCGGCTGAAAGTTTGCGCCATGAATCCGAGCAAGGCATTGAACCGGTCGTGCTGAACACGTTCCTCGAACACAACTCGAACGAGTTGCCGTGGCGCATGCTACCCGGCTTTTCGCTGATCCGGCTGCCGGTGGACGCCGAAGGCTGGATGGACCTGAATGAGTTGGAGACGCTCTTGAGCGCATACAACTGGCAGGGTCAGCACGGAAAGAAGCGCATCACGCTGGTGGCGGTGAGCGGCGCTTCGAATGTCCTCGGCGTTTTCAACGATCTAGCGGCGATCAGTCGAATCGTTCGCCGATATGGGGCGCGCTTGCTGGTGGACGCGGCCCAGTTGGTCGCCCACCGCAAGGTCGATATGGGCGGATGCGGGATCGACTATCTCGCCTTCTCTGCCCATAAGGTGTACGCGCCATTCGGCAGTGGCGTGTTGATGGTTAAAAAGGGGCTGCTTCATTTTAGCCCCGCCGAACTGGAGTCGATCCAATCGTCCGGCGACGAAAACATCGGGGGCATCGCCGCGTTGGGCAAGGCGCTAGTACTTTTGCAGCGCATCGGCCTGGACGTGATCCAGGAGGAAGAACGGGCCTTAACCGCGCGGGCATTGCGCGGCATGGCGCCAATACCGGGGCTCGAAATTTATGGGATCAAAGACCCGGACTCGCCGAGGTTCGCCCATAAAGGCGGTGTCATTGTCTTTGGGCTGAAGGGCACCATGGCAAACCGGGTAGCCAAAGAACTGTCTGAACAGGGAATCGGCGTGCGCTACGGGTGCCACTGCGCGCATCTATTGATCAAGCGTCTGCTCAATATCAGTCCTCTGCTGGAGCGATTCCAAGGCGTGATGCTGACCCTGTTCCCCAAGTTAAGTCTGCCGGGGCTCACCCGCGTGAGCATGGGCATCGAGAACAGCGCAGAGGAGGTTGACACATTGATCGACGCGTTGGGCAAAATCGCCCGGCCGCCCCGAGCTGGAACACCCAGTTTGCCGCGGGCGGATATCCAACAGCAGATGGACGATTTCGCCAGTGCGGCGGCTCAAAGAGTCTATACTCAACTCTAATAGAAGAGGGAAATGTCGTCATTACGGTGGGGCATAATAGCACAACCTATAAGGATTTTCTCGATTACGACGATGACACACCTGAGGTAAGACAAGCCCAATCGGCGCGCCAATGGATGGGAAGTGCTCTATGCGTTGAGCAAAATGGGCTGTGACGGAGACAAGCGACTCTCAGCCGCATGGATGGAACTGGAGACCCAAGCCGATAGAGACAATTGCTGATTACACTCAAGCGGATTTTAGCCAAAGTGGTGAGACCTTTGACGTTTTTTTTGACGCGGTGGGCAAGACCTCATCTTCACAAGGTAAAAGGGCTCTAAAGAAGACAGGAATCTATCTTTACGTTCATACCTCATCAGACGGCGCCGATAAGACTGAAAATCTAATCTCCCTCAAAGAGCTGATTGAGGCGGGCAAGATCAAAGCGGTCCTAGATAGATGCTATCCGTTGGAACAAGTTGCCGAGGCGCACCGGTATGTCGATAAAGGGCACAAGAAGGGAAACGTGGTCATCACAGT
>JBLMXX010000277.1:0-4091 GCA_050257995.1 Acidobacteriota bacterium
CGCTTGGGATTGGCGCGTTTCAGTCGCAATACCTTGTCGAGCGGGTTATCGGGCATCTCATCCTCCGCAGTTTCTCGCCTAATGGTATGCAAGTATAATCTTTCGATTGCCGTTGTCAATCACCCTTTCCCTTCTCCACGAAAAGACTGGCTCAGGTTTCTCCGGTGGCGGAAAATGACGGTTTACCGGGATTGTTGTATAATACGAGCCGTGAAGCCAGTTCTCATCGGGGTCGCCGGGGGATCGGGGTCCGGCAAGACGACAGTTTCCAGAACCATTCTGGAGCGGGTGGGAAGTGATCGGATCGCCTATCTCCAGCATGATTCGTACTATCGTGACCGCAGTAGTCTGCCTTTTGAAGAACGTGCGAAGATCAACTACGATCATCCCGATTCGCTCGAGACAGACTTGATGGGAATCCATCTGGGGCAACTGCGCGCCGGACATGCCGTGGAACTCCCCGTTTACGACTTTGCGCGGCATGTCCGCACGGCTGAAACGCGGCGGCTGGGACCGCATCCGGTCATTTTGGCCGAGGGGATTTTGATTTTTGTCGATCGTGCCCTGCGCGAGATGTTCGACATCAAAATCTTTGTCGACACCGATGCCGATATCCGCTTTATCCGTCGCCTGCAGCGGGACATTGCAGAGCGCGGGCGAACGATGGAATCGGTCGTCAAGCAATATATGGAAACCGTGCGACCGATGCATCTCGAGTTCGTCGAGCCCAGCAAGCGCTATGCAGATCTGATCATTCCCGAAGGCGGCTTTAACCAGATTGCCATCGATATGGTCGTCGCGCGTATCAACGCGATGATCGGAGCGGGTTGAGACAGGGACCAGGAGTGTTACATAACACAATCGCGTGAGTAGGCCTGCTTGTTCCACTTGTTGACAGTTCAGCGCTGACCTCCGGACCGGCCCGGGCGCCCAGACCGGGTGCCACTTTTGTGTCGGATCATTACCTCGATCTCATCTGCTACTCGCCTTCTACCCGCATTGGACCCATGCCCCTGAAAGAAAACCAAGCAAAGGATAAAAACGTGAATTGGCAAGACCTCAATGTATTGATTACGGGAGGTACCGGCTCGTTCGGCAAGAAATTCGTCGAAACCGTGTTGGCCGAGTATCGCCCCCGGCGCTTGATCGTGTTCAGTCGTGACGAACTCAAGCAGCACGAAATGCGCCAAAAGTTTCCAGATACGCATGATTTGCCGCTGCGTTATTTTATCGGCGATGTCCGCGACAAGGACCGCCTGTATCGTGCATTTTCCGGAGTTGATGTCGTCGTCCATGCGGCGGCGCTCAAGCAGGTCCCTTCCTGCGAGTACAATCCTTTTGAAGCGGTGCAGACGAACATTGTCGGCGCCAAAAATGTCATCGATGCCGCCATCGATTGCGGCGTTCAGCGCGTCATCGCCCTCTCCACCGATAAAGCCGTCAACCCCGTAAATCTTTACGGCGCGACCAAACTTGTCGCCGAAAAGCTTTTCGTCCAGGGCAATTCCTATGCCGGCTCGGCCGGTACTCGCTTTGCCTGTGTCCGTTACGGCAATGTCGTCGGCAGCCGGGGCAGTGTGATCCCGGTTTTCCAGGACCAGTCGAAAACGGGCACGATCACGATAACAGATAATCGGATGACGCGTTTTTGGATCACGCTTGAACAGGGTGTGCGATTTGTCATCCGCTGTGTTGAAGGAATGCACGGCGGTGAGGTGTTCGTCCCCAAGATTCCCTCCATGCGGGTGGCGGACCTTGCGCGAGTCGTCGCTCCGGATTGCCGCATCGAGATCAGTGGGATTCGTCCAGGGGAAAAAGTCCACGAGGTGCTCGTCAACTCGGACGAGGCGCGCACCACGCTGGAGTTTGACGATATGTTTGTCATTCAACCCGTTTTCCCATGGTGGACGCAGGAGAATTGGGTTGGCGCTCACGCGCTGCCCGATGGATTCAATTTTGCCAGCGATACCAATACCCGCTGGCTAGGCGACGACGAGCTGCGCGCGATGATTGAGGAACTGGCATGAGCCCGCTGGCGATGGATGGCGGCAAACCCGTCCGCTCCCAGATGCTGCCCTACGGTCACCAGTGGGTCGACGAGGACGACGTTCAGGCAGTCGTTCAAGTGCTGCGCGGTGATTGGCTGACGACGGGCCCCACCATCGGCGAATTTGAAACGGCTTTCGCCGCCTGCGTCGGCGCCCGCTTTGCAGTCGCCGTGGCGAATGGCACGGCGGCACTGCACGCGGCGGCTTTTGCCGCCGGCATCGGCCCCGGCGATGAAGCGATCACGACTCCGATGACGTTTGCCGCCACCGCCAATTGCGTACGCTACCAAGGCGGCACGCCGGTCTTTGTGGATGTTCAACCGGACACATTGAACCTGGATCCGAAAAAGATCGAAACGGCTATCACATCTCGGACGCGGGCCATACTCCCCGTCGACTATGCCGGACAGCCGGTCGAACTCGACGAGATCAATGCTATCGCCGCTCGTCATGGGTTGACCGTCATCGAGGATGCCGCTCACGCGCTCGGCGCGACCTACGGTGGGAAACGGGTTGGTGCTCTCTCTACCATGACGACGTTCAGCCTGCATCCGGTCAAGCATATCACGACGGGCGAAGGCGGAATAGTTACGACAGATGATGAGGCGTTGGCACAGAAACTGCGCGCGTTCCGTAACCACGGTATCACGAGTGAAGCGCGCGAGCGTCAAGAAAAGGGCAGCTGGTTCTATGAAATGATCGCACTCGGCTACAATTACCGTCTCACCGATTTGCAGTGTGCCCTGGGCCTGTCGCAGCTAAAGAAGCTGGACCGGTGGCTAGCTCGGCGGCGGGCGATTGCCGGTGCCTATGCTAAAGCATTGGGGAGGCTCGCCGAGATCAATTTGCCCACGCCATCCTTCGACCGGGAGCCCGCCTGGCATCTCTACCCGATCCAGCTTAACTTGGCTCGCCTGCGAACCGGACGCGCGGAAATCTTTCGTGCGTTGAGGGCTGAGAATATTGGCGTGAATGTTCATTACATTCCGGTCCCCTGGCACCCCTATTATCGGGACCTGGGCTATCACAAAGGACAGTGGCCGGTTGCCGAAGCGGCTTATGAGCGATTGATCTCCCTGCCGATTTTCCCGGCGATGACGGATCAGGATGTCGGCGATGTGATTGAGGCGGTGCACAAGGTCGTCGAGGCATTTCGCGCATGAGCCTGCCAATGATCGGCATCCGCACCCAGGCAGGCGAAGGCATTGGCCTGGGCCACGTGCGGCGGTGCCTGGCATTGGCACACGCGCTGTCCGGGTTTGGCGCTCAGGTGCGCATCGTGGTGGACGAGGATGACCGAACAGTCGAATTGATCCAGGCACGGGGTTTCCACACCGTAGCCGTCACGAGCGGGGATGCTCTTGCGCAGACCTATGCGACTTTCAGAGAGTGGCAAGTCCGGGCCGTAATTGCCGATTCTTATGAATTGGACACGCAGGCGCTGGAAACCTTGCGCGAGGTCGCCGGATTTCTTGTCGTCATCGACGATCTGGCAGACCGCGAGTTACCTGCCGATATCGTGACGAACAGTGCCATCCACGCGTCGACTCTGCCTTATGCAGGACTGCCGGGAACACTCTATCTGTTGGGCCCGGATTTTGCATTGCTGAGCCGGGAGTTCACGGATACTCCGAAGCGAATGACCCGCGGGCAAGTAGAGCAGGTGCTCATCACGATCGGCGGAAGCGACCCATCCGGATTGTCTGACAAGCTGGCTGAATGGACGCTGGATTGTTTCGGGACGGCAAACATAAATGTGGTGGTCGGACCGTTTTTTTCGTCGGCGAATGTGCGCGCACCGGCAGCAACACGGGAAAGGTCACGGCTGGAAATACATCACGCGCCGCGTGAAATGCACGCCTTGATGCTGAAAGCCGACCTGGCCGTGACGGGCGGCGGACAGACGACGTACGAACTTGCGGCAACGGGCACGCCGGCGGCGGCGATTTGCATCGCCGAAAACCAACGTGCGAACCTAAGAGGGCTGGCGGAAGCCGGTACACTAGAGTTCGTTGGGGATGCAAGTGACGCCGACCTGGAATT
>JBLMXX010000278.1:0-5815 GCA_050257995.1 Acidobacteriota bacterium
GGCACGGTACAACGTCGCGGCAAAGACAATGCGGAAATGGTCTATGTGCCGGCAGGGGAGTTTATCTTCGGGGGTGATATCACCCGGACGGTCTATCTCGACGCCTACTGGCTCGACCGGACCGAAGTGACGAACGATCAATTCAAACAATTCGCCGATGCCACAGGTTATAAAACGGCGGCGGAAAAGCAGGGCTGGGGCTATGATTACGTCGCGGGAAAATGGGAACAGGTACCGGGGCTGGCGTGGCTGACGCCGCTGGGGACCGGCAGCAGCATTGCCGACAAGACGAAATTTCCCGTGGTCCTGGTAAACTGGAATGATGCATCCGCCTATTGTACGTGGGCGGTCAAGAGACTGCCGACGGAAGCAGAATGGGAGAAAGCGGCGCGCGGTACGGACGGCCGGGTCTTTCCCTGGGGCAATGCGTGGGATGGGACCAAGCTCAATTTCTGTGACACGAATTGTTCATACGGTTGGAAGGATGGCAGCGCCAACGATGGCTATGCAGAGAGTGCCCCTGTGGGCAGTTACCCGCAAGGGGCAAGCCCCTACGGCGCGTTGGACATGGCAGGAAACGTGTGGGAATGGGTCGCGGACTGGTTTACGGCCGATTATTTCAAGGACCTGGCTGCCCGCAATCCCACGGGTCCTTCCAGTGGGGACACCAAGGTCGTGCGCGGTGGAGCGGGAAGCATCGATCAGACCTATGCGCGCGCGGCAAGCCGTTTTCGGGTAATCCCGGACTTTCGCCAGCGGAGCGTGGGAATGCGGTGCGCCCAGTAGAATGAGGCGAGCGGCAACGTTTTCCCTGCCGATCAATCACAGTTGCCATATCCAAGACCGCCGGATAGCTCACGAATGAGTGATCCGACGGTTTCTCTCATCCTAAAGTGATTAATTTCACCCATAATAGACCGCAGGCATCTCTCACCGAGCGGCTATTCTCAGTATTCTCTCAGCGTCGCCTAATCTAGATATGCTAGAATATCAAAGCCGTTTTGTTTCAGCCTGCCAAGTCGCCGCTGCACCGGGGTGCGACCCCCACGGCGAGTCACCCGGTATAGTAGGACCGCCATCAGAGGACACCTCTGAAAAATTATTGAACCGATGAGGATTTCCATACTGATGAGCGAACGAATTTGGAATCGCAGTCTACAATTCACCGCCATCGCGGTTGCCATCATCTCCTCGATATCCGTCTGGCTCGCGTGGAACACTTCCGGTAATCTCCTTTCTCGTCTTTCGCTCCTCGCCTTCCTGCCGGTCCTGGGCGCGGCGGTCATTAGTTATTCCTTGCGGATCTTGCGTTTCCATTATTTTCTCTCCCGCAGCGGGATCGCGATCCCGCTGCGCGGTACTATCATCGTGCAGTGCATCGGGTTCGCGCTGTCGGTCACTCCCGGGCACGTGGGGGAGGTCTTTAAGCTGCACCTGATTCGCGAGCGCGCCGGCATACCGGTCGTTCAGACCGCTCCCCTGCTGCTGTTGGATCGCCTGACCGAAGGCGGCGGGTTTATGATCCTGGCGACGGGGTCCGCCTGGCTGTTGCCCAAAGCCATCACGGCAACACCGGTCCCCACGTTGATGCTGTTGGGACT
This sequence comes from Acidobacteriota bacterium, assembly GCA_050257995.1. Taxonomy (GTDB): domain Bacteria; phylum Chloroflexota; class Anaerolineae; order UBA4142; family UBA4142; genus JBLMXX01. Next base: position 1,602 of record JBLMXX010000278.1, read on the forward strand.
AGCCCTCCTGGTCCTTTTTGCTGTTACGCGCAGACGGTGGTATCATTATGGAACCGCGGTTGCCGACTCCCGGCTGGGCCAATTCCAGATATTCCGCGAGCTCGCCCCTCACTTGAAGAATTTGTGGCGGGGACTGGACACGAGTATCGCCCCGAGCCAAGTCCTGGGCGGATTGGCGATGAGCGCGCTGGCGCGTTTCGCGGACGGTTTCGTCGTATTGTTTGCCGCTCGGATGGTGGGCGTGGAATTGACATTGCCCTCGGCGGTCTTTGTGCTCGCGGTGAGTGGGCTGGCAGGAGGAATATCCGTCTTGCCTGCCGGAATCGGTGCCGTCGAGACGACGATGATCGGGCTGCTGGCACTGTTGGGAGCGTCACTGCCCGACGCACTGGCTATCACGCTCTTGGTGAGACTGTGCACGTTGTGGCTCTGGGTGGCACTCGGTTTGGTGATGGCATTCCGGATGAACCTGCCCTCATTTGGTACACGGCTTGAAGAGAGCGACAAGATTTGATCCGTATCGCACTGGCGTCCATCCACCCCCGGTCATTGAGCGGACAAATCGAAGGGCTCGTCGGACTGGCGCAAGCCTTATCCAATCATGGACATTCCGTTCAAATCGCGTCCGCCTTTCCCAACCGGGATCTGCTTGGCGGAGACCGGCTGAAATTGGCCCGCGCGCCGCAACGGATTATCATCGATCAACCGGTTCGAATCTCGCGTATCCTTGCCCGCCTCATTCGTCTCTCAGCGCAGGTGGATGTCATTCAATTGAATTTGCCGACGCCGGCCTTTTCCATTATCGGCGATCTGCTGCAAACTCTCGTGCGGGTGCCCGTCGTCGTGGGCTATGAAGCCCATCTAGTGCGCGTACGCGATTTGTTGCAGCGGGGTCACGTGAGCCAGGCCCCGGGATTCTATCTACCACGTCTTCTGATTAACAATCGTCTTGTGGCCCGTGTGACCCTGCACCGGGCGGCTGCTTATACCGTCAGCAGCCAATATCAAAAAACAGAATTGATCGCGGCGGGTGTGCCGCCGGGCCGCATTCACCTGCTGCCGACCGTGCTCCCGTTCGACAAAATGGCGCGGACGTCGCACCCGGAGGCTCGAGACCAGTTTCCCTCTGGACGACTTCTGACCTACATCGGGCACTATAACCACGTGAAAGGCGTGGACGTGCTGATCCGTGCATTTCGGTCTCTGGCCGCGCGGTTTCCGGACCTTCATTTGGTGCTGGCATGGAGCGGGCTTGGGCGGAGTGAGGTCGTCAACGCGTTACTCCAGGAGATGGCCAATCAGGGGCGCGTATACCAACTGGGCCGGCTCAATGTGCAAGATTTGTTCGCCGCGAGCGATGTGGTCGTATTGCCCTATCGCCTGACGATGGGACAAGCCGCGCATCCGACGACGCTCCTGGAAGCATTTGCCGCGAATGTCCCGGTTGTGACTACGGATCTGCCCTTGTTGCGCGAGATGACGGACGAAGGTAAGCTGGCGTGCCTCGTTCCACCGGACGATCCGACGGCGCTCGCCGCGATGATTGAGCGAGTCTTGAATGAGCCGGCTCTGGTGCGCCCCATGTTGCAGGCCCAGCGCGATTGGATCGGCCAAACCCAGCCCACGCGTGTAGTGGGAGCCTATGAGCAATTCTACGAACAAATCATCGCAAAGCACAAAACAGCGGTTTTACGCGCAGGCTGAAATTGCTCAGACCTATGATGAACGGCGGTTCGGGGGTGCGAGCGGCGCATGGGTGAATGCGCGCGAAATCGGGCTCGTGTCTGCACTCTTGCCGCCCTTTCAGCGGGCGCTCGATCTGGGTTGCGGCACCGGGCGATTGAGTCGAGCCCTGTCAGTCCATGGAAGCGTCATCGGAATGGATACGTCGAGTGCGATGCTCGCGCAGGCACATCCGGATAATCCTGCCGGATTGGTGCAAGGGGACGCTTTTGCGATTCCGTGCGCGGCGGAGAGCTTTGACGTGGTGGTGGCTCTGCGGGTAGTGTTTCACTTTGCGGATATAGAACCACTCTTACGCGAGATGACCCGCGTGGTCGCGCCGCGTGGTTCAGTCATCTTCGATACCTATTTGTGGAGTCCACGCGCGTGGATCCCGATCGATCCGGCGCATTGGGGGAGTGGCGTCTTTGTCCATTCACCCGCGCAGGTTGAAACGGCTGCCCGGGGGCTGGGGTGGCGGATCGAACAATCTGAATCCTGTTTTCTGTTTTCCCCGTATGTGTACCGCCGCTTGCCTTTGTCGCTGGTACGCGCCCTGGCACCCGTCGAGAAAAAATTGCCGCGACGACTGCATGCGCGCGTCTTTTGGAAATTGAAACGCACCCAACCATGAAACGCGGCAGCCCGATGATGAGCGTGCTAAAGCAAATCCAATCCGGCGCATGGATATTCGTTCTTCTCATCGCCGCATGGACGCGCTGGTTTGCCCTGGATTCTTTGCCGCCCGGCATCAAGTATGACGCAACGTCGAGTGGCATCTATGCGCTCGATATCGTCTACCGGGGAGTACGCCCATTCTATATTATTCCTTCGGGCGCCCCAGAACCGTTGATGGTCTATCTTCAGGCCCTGGCGGTATCCTTCTTCGGCATTGATAATTTCACGCTGCGATTTCTCTCGGCGATGATAGGGATCGTGGTCGTCGCCCTGCTCTACGCCCTCACCAAAGAAACGACACGGGATGACGGAATCGCGCTCGTGGCAGCATTTACGCTGGCGGTCGCGGTCGAGCCCATCAACGTCACGCGCACGGGGTTGCGCGCCACATTGGTCCCGCTATTCGTGACCGCATGGCTTTTATGCTTCCGGCGCGCCTGGGCCGGCGGGCGCTCGCGTGATTTTGCCGCGGCGGGTCTGATCCTCGGGCTGGGCGTGTATACTTATATTGCCACGTTGGCGACCTGGTTCATTGCCGTGGGGTTGTGGATACACCAATTCCTCTTTGCGCGTCCGCGTTGGCGTGCCAGTCTCCTACAGTTCGGCGGGTCGATCGCCATAGCGATCATTCTAGCCATACCCCGTTTAAGCTTCCAGATGACCTACCCCTCTGCCGCGCTGAACCGCGCGAGCGAAGTGAGCATTTTCCAGAACCCGGCTATCCAGACGGTGGGGCTTGGCAGCGTGATTGCCGGGCGTCTACTGGATTACATCCGCATGTTTGGCATCCAGTGGCAAGGGGAATTGTATAATGTTTTGCATCAACCCTTACTGGACCCATTTCTGTTCGTCTGTTTCCTCACCGGACTCGTTGTCTGCCTGACCCGCCTGCGCGAGGTCGATTGGGCGTGGGCACCCTTGACGCTGGCGGTCATGCTGCTGCCCGATCTGCTGGGCGCCAACGAGCCCAGTCCCAACGAACTGCGCACGATCGGTGTAATTACGCCGGCTTTTTTCCTGGTGGGAGTGGGCGCTCTAGTCTTGCTCCAATTCGCCTCACGCCGCGTAAGGTGGCGGACGGTCCCAACTGTAATATTGATCCTCGCGCTCTTGGCGAGTGCGGCGATCGGGTTGCAGGCGTACTTTTACAATTTTGCCACCGCCGCTCGCGAGGGTCCGGACGCGGATTATAATCGCACCGAAATTGCAGAAGCGCAGTGGATTCGCCGCCAGAGTGAGCCTGTGTTTCTCCCCTTAAATGAATACGCTCGCAGTCCGGTTCACTTTATGACGAGCGCACACGCTCCGCAACTAGAATCTGCGCTCGATGCAGACGGACGGCTTGATCCGAGCGTGTTATCCGGGCGTGCATGGGTCTTGTTTCCCGTAGACGATTCGCGCCCACGCACCGAAGGGCGTTCATATATTGACGACCCGGTAGCATTTGTCCTGGTCAGCGGTCCCCGAGTCCTTGTCCTTCCTCCTGCCGGCGATCCGATCGACATGGCCCGGTTCGACCGCGTGCCCCGTGAGGAAATTCGTGATTCGCAGGGCAATCTCGTGGCGAATGCCTATCGCGTCGACGATCCGGCGAAGCTGTTTCAATTTGAATTGATGCCCGCCCAGGCGCCCCTCGCGCAATTTTCTCAAGGGATCACGCTCGTCGCCGCAACGCTGGATGATTCCCGCGTCGAACCCGGCGCGTCGATTGGAGTATCCCTCTTTTGGCGCGCCGAGCGACCGTTGACCGGGGATTACGTCATTTTTGCGCACGTGCTCGATTCCGATGGACACCTGGTTACCGGTGCGGACGT
>JBLMXX010000279.1:0-4028 GCA_050257995.1 Acidobacteriota bacterium
CTCCAACGACGGCAATGTTTTTGACATCGTCGATGTTCATGGCTCTCACCGGCCTTTCCACTGGGGTTTGCGTTTTTCGGCAAACGCTTTCGGTCCCTCGACGAAATCTTCGGACTGGTAAAACGTGACTTGTCCGGGGAACACCGTTCGTGCCGCTTGCTCGAGCGGCATCGCCAGACCTTTGAGCGTCGCCTCTTTGCTCGCGCGGATCGCGAGCGGCGAGCAGGCAAGTATCTTTTGCGCCCAACTCTCCGCCGTGGACATCAATTGGTCCAACGGGACGACCTGGTTGACCAGCCCCATGGCGAGCGCTTCTTGGGCGGTGATGCGGCGAGCCGTGAACATCATCCCCATGGCCTGATGGTACGGAATGGCGCGCGGCAGAGAATGGACTCCGCCCGCGCCGGCGATCATGCCGACGGTCGGTTCCGGCAAGCCGAAGGAAGCGTTTTCGGCGGCGATGATAATGTCGCATGCCAGGGCACACTCGAATCCGCCCCCCAGGGCGAGTCCGTTCACGGCGGCGATGAGCGGCTTGAAGAGGTCGAATCGAAAAGTGATTCCGCCCAAACCCCCTTTGAGCTTTTTCATCCCTTCCCGGAGGGCCGCGCCGCCATGCTGCGCCTGCCATTTCAAATCGTTGCCCGCCGAAAATGCCTTGTCGCCCGCGCCGGTCAGGATGGCGATCCAGGCGTCCGGGTCAGCGGCAAATTCGTCAAACGCGTGATCCATCTCCTGGCTGGCGGGCGGATGAAGCGCGTTCATCACCTCGGGGCGATTGATCGTGACGAAGGTGACGTGTCCTTTTTTCTCTACCTTGATAAATTCATAACTCATAGTTCTCCCTCTATTTGAGGATGAATAAACCGACAATCTCGACGACACACGCCGGCTCGTCCGCGCCTTGTATCTCGATGCTGTGCCGGGTGGTCACCAGGACTCTGCCAGGCGATTTTTCTTCGACATCGGTCAGAACCATCCGGCTGCGGATTTTGGAATCTACCGGAATGGGACTGAGGAAGCGCACTTTGTTCAAGCCATAGTTGAGAAGCATCTCCACTTGCGACGTGTCAAAAGCGATCTGTTTGGATTTGCTCATTGCCGAAACAAGCGCGAGCGCCAGAAACCCCGGTGCGATGGTCTTGCCAAATGGTCCCTTGGCCGCCTTCTCGGCGTCGGTGTGGATCCACTGGTTATCCTCGGTGCATTCGCAAAACTGGTCGATGCGATTCTGATCGACGAGAAACCAATCGCTCACACCGATCTCGTGACCGATCCGGTTCTTCATCTGTTCTATGACCACGCGTTGATCCATGGAAGACGCTCGATAATGGGGCACCTCCCGTCTTCTCCTGCGGAGGGTGCCCCATTCATCATTCGCTAGTGCAGCATCAGACGAGCTTGTCGGGAATGCATGGGCCAACCCCCTCGAATTCAAGCATGACGGTGAGAGCGATTGTTTTTAGGGTCGTCTGACACATGCACCCGACGGTGCGTCTTTGACGTCGTGCGAAGCACGACCTGATGTCGCACCGTCGTGCGTGCGGCGCAGTGCCGGTGTGCTGCGCTAGGATCTCGGGTTCTACTTGATGCTCATCCAGTCGGTGAACGTGACCCACTTGCCGCCCTTCAAATCTGCCTTTTGGAAATAGCCGGTCTTGGTTCCCGCATGGTCGTCGGCGCTGTAACTGATCGTCGGCAGGATCGAATCTTTGTAATCTTTCATCGAGTCCATGGTCTGCAAAAACTTTTCGCGCGTCAAGTCTTTGCCCGTACGCTTCAGCCCTTCAGCCAGGATTTGCGCTTCGGTCCAGCCGCTGAGCGCAAAACCGCCGATCTGCTCGTTCGGCGCGTACTTTTTCATGTCCGCCTGCCATTGCACGATCTTGGGGTTGGTCAAGTCGTCGTAGGCGGGCAGCCATGCCGGGATCACCACGCCGTCAATCCCGGGTCCGGCGAGTTGGAAGATGGACGGATCGTTGAGGACCGCCGACGCCAGGATCTTTGGCTTGAAACCGATCTTGTCCATCTCGGCGAGGACCGAGCCGCCCGGCTTGGGCACCGCCCAGAGGATCACCGCGTCCGCGCCGCTCGTCTGCAACTTGAGCGCCTGCGCGCTAAAGTTCGTGTCGGCGGTTTCGTACGAGACCGCGGTCGCCTCGGGCACGCCGGCTTTTTTCAGCACGCTGTTGATGGTGTCCAAACCCTCTTTTCCAAACGCGTCGTTCTGATAGAACACGGCGAACTTTTTCGATTTGAGGGTGTCGAGGGCGTATTGAGTGAGCAGCGTGGCTTCCGTCATATAGTTGAGCTGAACGGCGTACACATTCTTTTTCAGCGGCACCGCCAACGCGGTCGAGCCGGTGGCAGGTCCGACGTGCGGGACGTTATTTTGGACGAGGTAATCCATCACCGCGAGATTGTTCGCGGTCCCCAGCCCCGCGACGAGCGCAAAGACCTTGTCCTCTTCGACCATCTTCTTGACAGCCGCCACCGTCTTGGCGGATTGATAACTGTCGTTCTCGTAGACGAAGCGGACCTTGCGACCGTTGATGCCGCCCTCGTCATTCACCTTCTTGAAAAACCCCGCAATGCTGCGATCGATGACGCCATAAGCGCCCGCCGGTCCATCCTGCGGTCCCCAACTGCCAATCACGATTTCGGTGTCAGACACGCCGGGAACGGCCGCCGCGGGTGCCTTGGTCGCCGCGGGGGCGGTGGTCGCGACGGGAGCGGTGGTTGCGGCAGGGGCTTGGGTCGCAGGTGGCGCCGTTGGCGCGGCCGAAGTTGGCGCAGAGGCGGGTGCACAGGCAGCCAACAGCAATATTGACAGCATCGTCAAAACAAGGGTTATCCCTATAGGCACTCGGCGCTGTTTCATTTTCTCCTCCTTCAGATTGTGATTCCGGACCGGTCAGGTCCCAAAAACCTGATCGATCAAAGACGACGACCATTCAATGTCCCAGATAGACGCGTCGCACCTCCTCTCTCTGCCGCAATGCGGCGCTCGAATCGCTCAAGACGACTCGTCCGGTCTCCAACAAATAGGCGTAATCCGCGAGCTGGAGTGCCATATGCGCGTTTTGCTCGACCAAAACGACCGTGGTCCCCGCGGCACGGATCTCGCCGATGATTCTGAAAATTTCTTTGACGAGCAATGGGGCCAGACCCAGCGACGGCTCGTCGAGCAAAAGCAAACGCGGCCTGGACATCAGCGCGCGTGCGATGGCGAGCATTTGCTGTTCGCCGCCGCTGAGCGTGCCGGCGCGCTGCGCCATTCGATCGCGCAAACGCGGAAAATAGCCGAATGCGTGCTGCATGTCCTCTTCGACCGAACGGGTATTGCCGCGCGTATACGCGCCGAGTCGCAAATTCTCGCGCACGGTCAATTCCGGGAAAAGTTGTCGCCCCTCGGGCACGTGACCGATGCCGAGATGCACCAATTGATCGGGGCGCAATCGCTCGATCCGTTTGCCGTCGAATTCGATATAGCCGCGCGTCGGCTTGAGCAGGCCCGAGATCACGCGCAGGGTGGTCGTCTTGCCCGCGCCATTCGAGCCGAGCAGCGCGACGACGCTCCCCGCGGCGACGTGCAGACTGACATCGCGCAATGCGCGCACGCGTCCATAGTACGCTTCGATCTCGCTAACCGTTAGGAGTGAATTTGGCATCATCAGGAATCACAGGGTGGGGTCCGGTTCGCCCAGATATGCCTCGATCACGGCGGGATTGTGCTGAATGTCCGCCGGAGCCCCCTCGGCGATATTTCTGCCGAAATCCAGCACGTAGAGACGCTGGCACAGCCCCATCACGAACGGCATGTCGTGCTCCACGATCAAAATGCTCAAACTGAACTGCGCGTGGATCCGCCGGATCAATTCGACCAGCCCTTGCGTCTCGTGAGTGTCTGCGCCCGCCGCCGGCTCGTCGAGCAGCAAGAGGGATGGACGCGCGGCCAGCGCGCGTCCCAGTTCGATCTTCTTTTGCACTCCGAAAGGAAGCGTGGAAGCGATGCGGTCGCGATAGGG
>JBLMXX010000280.1:0-4372 GCA_050257995.1 Acidobacteriota bacterium
AATCAAGCGTACCAGCCTCTTCCGGCGGCAAGTCTGGAACAATCAACCCGTCCACACCCGCAGTTTGTGCTGCTCGTACGCACTTGTCAATCCCGAACCGCAGGATGGGGTTATAGTATCCCATCAGGATAAGCGGCATCTTCACGCCGAACTCGCGCGCGTCTCGGACCATCTCCAGGCATTTGGCTAACGTCATTCCATTCTTCAACGCCACTCGAGTGGCACTTTGAATGACTGGGCCATCCGCCAGCGGGTCACTGAACGGAATACCCAGCTCGAGCATATCCGCGCCAGCCTCCTCCGCCACGCGGATCAGCCAGCGAGACTTGTCTAGGGTCGGGAATCCGAGCGGCAGATATGGCATGAGGGCCGAGCGTCTCTGCTCTCTCAATTCAAGGAAAATCCGGTCAATTCGATTCATCGCCCCTGTCCCTCCGCCTTTCATCCCTGGCGCGCATAACTGTTTCCAGGTCCTTGTCGCCGCGTCCAGAAAGATTGACCACAATGATGTCGTCACGCCTCATTTCGCGGGCACGCTTGATAGCCTCCGCCACGGCATGCGCGGATTCAAGTGCCGGCATAATACCTTCGAGCTGTGACAATTGTGAGAATGCGTCGAGCGCTTCGTCATCTGTCGCGTATGTATAGCCCACGCGTTCCGTATCCCGGAGATGGGCGTGCTCGGGCCCAACCGCCGGATAGTCCAAACCGGCGGAAATGGAATGCGTCTCTTTAATTTGTCCATCACCGTCCTGGAGGACATAGGTATAGGTCCCGTGCAGTACGCCCGGAAGGGAGCCAGCAAAGCGAGCGGCGTGCTTGCCGGACGCGATCCCCAGTCCCCCCGCTTCGACGCCAATCATTGCGACATCGTCGTCGCGGAAGGCATCGAACAACCCAATTGCGTTCGAGCCACCGCCCACGCAGGCAATGAGCAGGTCAGGGAGCCGGTTCTCCACTTCCAAGATCTGCCTGCGCGCCTCGCGACCGATAACCGACTGGAATTCGCGCACGATGGTCGGGTAAGGATGGGGACCAAGCGCCGATCCTAGCAGATAGTGAGTGGTATTCACATGCGTGACCCAGTCCCGAATCGCCTCGTTGATCGCATCTTTGAGAGTGGCGCTGCCAGCATCAACCCCGCATACTTGTGCGCCAAACAATTTCATGCGAAAGACATTAGGAGCTTGGCGGCGCATATCCTGCGTACCCATATAGACGATGCATTCCATCCCAAGCAGCGCACTCACGGCTGCCGACGCAACTCCGTGCTGCCCGGCACCTGTTTCGGCAACAATCCGCTGCTTGGACATCCTCTGTGCCAAGAGGGCTTGACCAAGCGCATTGTTGATTTTGTGGGCGCCGGTGTGGGCCAAGTCTTCGCGTTTCAAATAAATTTTCGCTCCCCCGCAGTATTCGGTCAGGCGTCTAGCCAGATAGAGCGGGGTTGGTCGTCCACTAAAATGGGCGGCGTAATCGGCCAACCGCTTTAGAAATTCCGGATCGACTCGCGCAGTATTAAATGCTTGTTCCAGTTCTGCCAGAGCCGGCATCAATGTTTCTGGGACAAACTGACCGCCATAGTCTCCAAATCGCCCGATCATTCTTCATCTCCCTGCTGAACTTTTTTCGCCTCACGGATAAACTCCCTTACTCTGTTGTGGTCTTTGAACCCCAGCGCACGCTCAACACCCGTTGAAACATCGACTCCCCAAGGCTGGACAGATCGAATCGCATGAGCGACTTTCTGCTTGGTTAACCCACCTGCAAGCAGGATCGGGAACTCGCGGGCGATGGGCGCCGCGACGTCCCAGTCCCCGCGGACCCCGGTCCCGCCGTACCGAGCCGCATCAAATGCATCGACAATGAACGCGGGAGTGGTTTCATTTAGCGTGCGGTGATATTGTCTGATCTGCTCCCAAGCCTCGTCGTGATTTCGTGGGCGAAGTGCTTTGAATGCATACGGGGACAAACGCAGCAATGTCTGAATCGATTCATGCCCATGCAATTGTACCAGGTCCAGGGGCACAGACTCGATGATTTGCTCTACACGATCCGGCAATTCGTCCACAAAGACCCCGACCAAGCTGGGAATTGCCGACCGCCGGTGCAACGCAGAAGCAATCTGACCTGCCCCCTCTGGCGGGATATGGCGTGGCGATTTCTCATAGAATACAAACCCGAGCAGGTCCGCGCCGGCATCCGCTGCTGCGATAGCATCGTCCAAGTTTGTAATCCCGCAGATCTTTACCTTGACCATTTCAATTTGTGTCCACTCCACTATCATACAGCTGTCGCCCCACCCCTGCCAACTCTCTCACCTTTGCCGTCACGTCTTCCGCCTGCATCAACGCTTCACCCACCAACACCGCATGCGCCCCGGCTCGGTCTGCGCGTTCGACATCGGCGCGAGTGAATATACCGCTCTCCGACACGATGATTTTGCCACTCCCTACACCGCCTCGAGCCAAGATTCGCGGAGCCAGCCGCTCTGTCACCGCCAGATCCACGGTGAAATCCAACAGGTTGCGATTGTTGATGCCTATCACTTGAGCGTCCGCCAACAAAGCACGCTCTACTTCGGCTTCCTCATGAATCTCCACCAATACACCCATACCAAGCGAGTCCGCGAGTGCAACATAATCTCGCAACTGCTTGTCCGAGAGCACGCGCACGATGAGCAGGATCGCATCGGCGCGAAAGGCGCGTGATTCGTAGATCTGGTATTCGTCTATTATGAAATCTTTCCGCAGGACTGGAATCTCGGCAACCCCGCGGGCAGACTCTATGTCACTCAAGTTGCCATTAAAGAACTTGTGGTCGGTCAAGACAGAAATCGCCGCCGCTCCATTCCTGGAATACCCTGATGCCAGTTGCTGCAGGCGGAATTCGCCGCGCAGCGCCCCTCGTGAGGGCGAAGCACGTTTGATCTCGGCAACTAATGCTATCTGCTCACGGCGGAGCGAGCCATCAAAATTCCGCGGCGTTGGAGCCGACTCGGCACGTCTGCGCAGTTCTGTCAGTGTGACGTTCTGTTGGTGTTGCGCGATTTCATCCTGTTTGTTCGCAATGATTTCATCCAGGATCATGCGGCAGGCTCTCGCGTCGCATCCGGTACCTTGTAACTCTGGCTTTTGACGATCAAGCTGTCCAATACAGCCAGGGCTTGGCCCGAATCGATCGACCGATTCGCTTGCACTAGACCATGAGAAAGATCCTCCGCTCTGCCGCCTACGACGATCGCTGCAGCGGCGTTTAGCAAGACGACATCGCGCTGGGGACCACGCTCGATCCCAGAAAGAATATTCCGAGTAATGGCCGCATTCGCCGCAGGGAGACCACCACGCAAGTCGTCCTGCGAGGCCAGCGGGAGACCCAAACGGCGTGCATCGAGATCTTGCTCGTAAATGGTCCCATTGTCGAAACGGGCGACCCGGTTGATGCCCGTCGTCGTCAGTTCGTCCAGCCCGTCTGCACTGTGGAACACAAAGGCAGCACGCACCCCCAGCGCGTGGAGCACATGCGCGATGGTTCTGATCAACCGCTCGTCATAGACTCCGACGATCTGTGCGCGGGTCCGAGCAGGGTTGGTCAGAGGACCGAGGATGTTGAAAACCGTCCGTATGCCCAACTCCTTGCGGACCGGCCCAACCTTCCCCATCGCCGGGTGCAGTTTTTGTGCAAACAGAAATCCAATCCCTACTTCGTCAATGCACTCCGCCACCTGGACCGGCGTCAGGTCAAGGTTCACGCCGAGTGCTTCCAATAGATCAGCACTTCCGCTTCTCCCCGAAACCGCACGGTTGCCATGCTTGGCAACGCCCAGGCCGGCACCAGCAATTACAAACGCTGCCGTGGTCGAGATATTGAACGTCCCCGCGCCATCGCCACCAGTACCGGCCGTATCGACGATATCCGTGCGCCGCGGCTGGACTGGAATGGCTTTGCTGCGCATGACCTGCGCACAACCTGTAATTTCATCTGCCGTCTCACCTTTGGCCCGCAGTGCGGTTAAAAAGCCAGCCATCTGGGCAGGAGTGGCTGCGCCGTCCATGATTTCGTTCATCACGGCCTCGGACTCGCCGCATGTCAAATCATGGCCGTCGATCAATTTCGTAATCGCTTCGCGTATCATCTGGTACCTCCGTCAAGCTTTTTCGTGATATGCATTATCCTTTTGTCTTTAGGCGAGAGCCGAACGAGAACCCATCCGCGCTACCGGAGACATCTCCATAAAATTTCTCAGAATCTGCTTTCCATGTGGAGTCAAAATGCTCTCCGGATGGAACTGTACCCCTTGCAACGGAAATGTCCTATGGCGTATGCCCATCACCTCGCCCTGCCGAGTGAAAGCAGTGAGCGATAGTTCCTC
>JBLMXX010000281.1:0-3423 GCA_050257995.1 Acidobacteriota bacterium
TCGATCATTACGCATATATTAACGGCTTTCGGGCTGGCGTCCGCCTCGGGGCTGAATGCCTACATCCCTCTCCTCATCGTCGCTCTGACTGCGCGGTTCACTCATCTGATTACGTTGGGACCCCCTTTTGATATTCTCACGCACGACTGGGTGATCGGCGCGCTGGTCGTCCTGCTGGCGATCGAAACGGTGGTCGACAAGATTCCTGCGGCAGACACTATCAACGACCTCTTCCAGACCTTTGTGCGACCGACCGCCGGCGCCATTCTTTTTGCGGCAAGCACGAACGTCATCAACCTGAATCCGGCAGTGGCAGTCATTCTGGGGCTGATCCTGGCGTTCAGCGTCCATGCCGTCAAGGCGACCGCGCGCCCCGTCGTGACGGCGAGCACGGCCGGACTCGGGAATGCCGCCGTCAGTGTTGGGGAAGACATTGCCTCAACGGTCGTATCCGTCCTCGCCCTCTTTATGCCGTTCCTGTTTGTTTTGATCTTGGCGCTCTTGATTTTATGGCTAGTGCGGCGCCGGCTCGGGCGGGCGCGCGCGCCGGCGGCATAGGTTCAAATTGTCCGATCGTCCTGAAATTCAAAAGAAACTCGATACACTGCCGATCAATCCCGGCGTCTACCTGATGAAGAATCAGGAGGGCGCGATCATTTACGTTGGCAAAGCGATCAACCTGCGCAACCGCGTACGGTCCTATTTCCACGCGCCCAACGGTCAGGACCCCAAAACATGGCGGCTGGTCCAGGATATCCGCGACATTGAATTCATCATCACCGAGTCGGAGCTGGAAGCGCTCGTCCTCGAATGTAACCTGATCAAAAAATTCAAGCCGCATTACAACATCCGCCTCAAAGACGACAAGCGCTATCCGTACGTCAAGGTCACCTGGCAGGAGCCGTTCCCGCAGGTCCTTTTAACGCGGCGCATGGAGAATGATGGAGCGCGCTATTTCGGACCTTTTACCGCGGTATGGGCGGTTCACGAAACATTGGACGCCCTGCGCAAGGTCTTTCCCTACCTGACCTGCGACCGCGACATTACGGGCAAAGACCGGCGCGCCTGCCTTTACTATGACATTGGCTTGTGCCTGGCGCCTTGCATCGGGGCGGCATCCCGCGATGAATATCGCGCGATGATCGACCGCCTCTGCAAATTCCTGGAGGGCAAGACCGAAGAGGTCACGGCGTCCATTCGCGCCAAACTCGACGAGGCGGTCGAAAAGCTCGAGTTCGAACGCGCGGCGCGTTACCGCGACCAACTGCAGGCGCTGGCGCGTATCGCCGAGCACCAGAAGGTCGTCTCAGTGGCGACGGTGGACCAGGACGTGATCGCGTTCGCGCGCGATGACGGGGATGCCTGCGTGCAGGTGTTTTTCGTGCGCGGCGGCAAGCTGTTGGGCAGGGAGTTTTTCGTCCTGGAGGGGACCGAGGGTGAGAATGCGGAAGGGGTGATCTCGTCTTTTGTCAAGCAATTCTATGACGAGGCAGCAACCGTGCCTCCGGAAATCCTTTTGCCCGAAGCGATTGAAGAAGCCCACATCATTGAGGCGTGGCTCAAGAACCGCCGCGGGCAGACGGTACTCCTCGAGGTCCCCCGGACCGGGGTGGGCAAAGAACTGGTCGAGATGGCAGAGGAAAACGCCCGGGCGACCCTGTCCAGTCTCAAGGCGCAGTGGCTGGCGGACGAAAACAAACAGATGGGCGCCGTTGCCGAACTGCAGGAAGCGCTCGGACTCGACAATCCCCCCCTGCGGATGGAATGCTACGACATCTCGAACACGCAAGGGACGAACTCGGTCGGCGCGATGGTCGTCTTTGAGCGCGGGGCGGCAAAAAAGAGCGATTACCGCAAATTCAAGATCAAGACCGTCGAGGGCGCAAATGATTTCGCCAGCCTGCAGGAGGTCTTGCGCCGTCGCTTCAAGCGCCTGGTGGATGCGAAGGAACAGGAGCACGCCTTGGAGAGCGACCATGCAGACGCCGGACCGCGTGCCAATGCTCCCCGGCGCAAAGATGCGCTCCCCGGAAAAGACGATTCGTGGAAGCGGATGCCCGATCTCGTGATTATCGACGGCGGCAAGGGGCAGTTGAGTGCGGCGCAGGAGGTTTTCAACGAACTGGGCATCGAGGGGGTCCACCTCATCAGTCTTGCCAAGCAGGAAGAAGAGGTCTTTGTCCCCCAGCGTCCCGATTCACTGCGGCTTGCCCGGTCATCCGAGGCGCTGAAACTCCTTCAGCGCATCCGTGACGAGGCGCACCGGTTCGGCATCACTTTTCATCGCAGCCTGCGCGCCAAACGCGGCCTTGCCTCCCAACTCGACGCGGTTCCCGGCATCGGGCCGCGCCGGCGCCGCGCCCTGCTCGCGCGCTTTGGATCGCTCGACAAGATCCGCGAGGCATCGGTCGAAGAACTGGCGACGGTCGAAGGTATGTCACGCTCGGCGGCAAAGAAACTAAAAGAACAACTGTGACCCATATCCAAGACGTAAACCGTCATTCGTAAAATCCCCATGATCACTGTCGAGCGGCTCAGGACCATCCCCATGTTTGCGGAACTGGATGAGGAGCAGTTGGCTCATCTGGCTCCCCTCTTTCATCATTCCCATTACAAGCTCGGCGAGATCGTCACCAAGCAGGGCGATCCCGGCGAGGCATTTTACGTGCTCGACGCGGGCACTTTGCAGGTCCGCTATATCGACTCCAGGGACCACGAGCGCGTCCTGGGTTATTTGAACGCGCCCGCCTTTTTCGGCGAGACCTCCCTCTTCACGGGGCTGACGCACGATGTCACCATTGACGTGTTTTCGCGGGAGGCAGACTTGTTGGTCCTCCCCAAGCATGAATTCGACGCGCTGGTGACCGAGTACCCCGAGATCGGCGAAGACATTGTCGTTCGTGCCGACGTTGAAAAGAAACTGGCGCAGCGGCTTTATCCCTGGCTATCGCCCGGTGAAATCGCCCTCGTCAACACGCGGCGTCATTGGTATGCGCTTGCCACTCGTCTGGTCATCCCCACCGCGATTGCGCTCGTCCTCTTCGTGCTTGCCTTTGGGACGAACGCGTTGGACCCGGCGTTTTTTTCGACTTTGAGCACGGCGCTGTTGATCCTGGCGATCGCGTGGACACTTGGCGTGGGTGGTTGGATTTTGGTGGACTGGAGCAACGATTACTATATTGTCACGAACAAGCGCGTGATCCACATCGAAAAGGTGATCTTTTTCTTTGAGGAACGCGAGGAAGCCCTGATGGAGCAGATCACGAACGTGATCGAAGTAGGCGAAGGGTGGGCTCAGCGCGCGTTCGACTTTACCGACCTGCGAGTCGAGACCCAGGGTCGTCAAATCGATGTGAACTTTTCGTATGTGCCGCGTTCCAAACGCGTCCGTCAGGTCATTTTCGAGCAGATCAACCGCTTGCG
>JBLMXX010000282.1:0-9850 GCA_050257995.1 Acidobacteriota bacterium
CTGTACCAGCATTTCCCGGAGATGAGCGAGGGCGACCTGACGTCTCTGCGGGCCGCGCTGGTCAAGGGCGAGACCCTGGCGCGCTTTGCCGCCGAGTTGGGCCTGCCGCCCTACCTGCTCATGTCACGCGGCGAGGATGCCGCCGGGGGACGCGCGCGCGTGCCGCTGTTGGCGGGCGCATTCGAGGCGCTCGTCGGCGCGGTCTACCTTGACCAGGGATTTGAGAGCGCGCGCCGCGTCGTGCTCCGCTTCCTCGCGCCGGAAGCCGACCACATCCACCACCAGCGCCTCGACCGCGATCCCAAGAGCACCTTGCAGGAATTGAGCCAGGGACGCCTGCAGGTGACCCCGTTGTACCGGCTCGTCGAGACCCGCGGACCGGATCACGCCAAGGAATTCACGATCGAGGTGGTATTAAAGGACCAGGTGTACGGTCGCGGCATGGGACGCAGCAAGCAGATCGCGGAGCAGGAAGCGGCGCGAGTCGCCATCGAGACGCTGGAAGCCGAGTTGTCTCGCAACGATCACGCCGCCTTGATCGCCCTACGCGGTGAATCCCCCGACTCGGGCAGTCAATGACTCGATCCATCGACTAATTGACTATGCGACTCTTGCTCACCGGCGGCAGCGGCTTTTTAGGCACAGGCATTTTGAACCACGCGCCGCGGGCGTGGGAAATCACCGCGACCTACCGCACCCAGACTCTATCCACAGTGCGCGCGTCTGTGCTTCGCCTCGACCTGCGAGACGCGGGCGCGGTGGACCGCCTCTTTGCCGAATTTCGCCCCGACGTGGTCATCCACACTGCAGCATTGATGCGCGGGGATGAGATGCAGTCTGTCAATGTGGACGGCTCGCGCCATATCGCCCGTGCCGCCGCGCAGGCCGACGCGCGGTTGATCCATCTGTCGAGTGACGTGATCTTCGACGGAGAGCACGCGCCCTATACGGAAGAGGCTCCGCCCGACCCGATTTCGGCCTACGGCAGGTCGAAAGCCGAAGGCGAAGCCGTCGTCTGCGCCGCGCACTCACACCCCGTGATTGTACGCACCTCGCTCATCTACAGCCTGCATCCGCCCGATCCGCGTACGGCCCAGGCGCTCGCCGGCGCCATGCCGCGTCTCTTTACGGATGAATACCGCTGTCCGATCCTGGTCGACGACCTGGCGGACGCGCTGATCGAACTGGCGACGCTGGATTATGCGGGGGTGCTGAACGTGGCGGGTTCACAGCGACTGAACCGCTACGAGTTTGGATTGAAACTGGCACACACGTTGGGAATTGAGCCGCGGTTCTCGGCGGCGCTCTCCGAACCGGTTACCGTGCTCCGGGCCGGGCAGCCGGTGCCGGACCGCCGTCCCCGCGATTGCACCCTCGACGTCTCTCGCGCACAAAATATGCTCCGCACCAGTCTGCGCGGAGTAGACGCTGTCCTGGAGACACTCTCTAAGAGAAATTGAAATATCCGCACCGTTTCCAGTAAAATGAGCAATCCGAGGAGGCTGAATTTTCGGAGATTGCTCATTTTTCTTTTTCGTGCTACAATAATAGACCAAGTTTTACCTATTCAATCCATCCAGCCCATCTCCCACGCTAGAGTAAAGGACGATGCCTCAGGATAAACTGGTCATTCGCGGCGCCCGCGAGCACAATCTAAAGAATATAGACCTCGATATTCCACGTGACGAATTTGTCGTCATCACCGGGCTTTCCGGCTCCGGGAAATCCTCCCTGGCGTTTGACACCATCTACGCCGAAGGACAACGCCGGTATGTGGAGAGTCTGAGCGCGTACGCGCGCCAATTCCTCGGGCAGATGGAAAAGCCCGACGTCGATCAGATCGAGGGATTGTCGCCCGCCATCTCCATCGATCAAAAGGGCGTCAGCCACAACCCGCGTTCGACCGTGGGCACGGTGACTGAGATATACGACTATTTGCGCTTGCTCTTTGCGCGCGTGGGCCAGCCGCACTGCCCCAAGTGCGGTCGCCCCATCGAACGGCAGACGATCGAGCAGATTGTAGATGCCGTCGAGCACCTGCCCTCCGGCGCGCGCATCATGATCCTGGCGCCGCTGATCAAGGACCGTAAAGGAGAGCACAAAAAAGTCTTTGACGACGTCCGTAAAGCGGGGTACGTGCGCGTCCGCGTGAACGGCGAGGTGCTCGACGTGAACGAGGATGTCCGGCTCGACCGGTATAAACAGCACACGATCGAAGCGGTGGTGGACCGCCTCGTGATCAAGCCCGAGATGAACGGCGACCACAACCGCCTCACCGATTCCATCGAAACCGCGTTAAAACTGGGCGATGGCGTGGTGCTGGTGTCCGTCCAGCAGAACGGCGAGAAGAAAACCGAGGATCTGGTATTCTCGGAACACTTTTCCTGTCCGATCGACAATATCTCGCTCGGCGAGATCGAGCCGCGAACCTTTTCCTTCAACACCCCCCACGGCGCCTGCCCCGCGTGCACCGGTCTCGGCACGCAGATGGAACTGGACCCGGACCTGATCATTCCCGACAAGGCACTGGCCCTTTCGGAGGGAGCGATCCGGGCGAACGGGATCGACAGTGGGGGCGACACCTACTTTTCGAAATTGATCGAAGCGGTCGCGCACCGGTACGGCTTTTCGATGGATATGCCTGTCGCCGAATTGACGCGCGACCAGATCGACAAGGTCCTCTACGGGACGGGCAGCGAAACCATCCGCGTCCGTTACGAAAATCAGTTCGGTCGCATGCGCGAGTACGAGACGGCATTCGAGGGCGTGATCCCGAATCAACTGCGGCGGTATAGGGAGACGGATTCCGATTATATCCGCCAGGAAATCGAACAATTCATGACGTCGCGCCCGTGCCCGGTCTGCAAGGGACAGCGTCTCAAGCGCGAAGCGCTCGCCGTGACCATCGCCGACAAAAACATTGTCCAGGTGACCGGTCTCGCGGTCACCGTAGCGCTCGAATTCGTCAACAAACTGCCGAACCTGTTCAACGAAAAACAGAAAAAGATCGCGGCCCAGATCCTGAAGGAACTCAAAGCGCGACTGGGCTTTCTCGTCAACGTCGGTCTGGACTATCTCACGCTGGATCGGAGCGCGGGGTCGCTGAGCGGCGGCGAAGCCCAACGCATCCGGTTGGCAACCCAGATCGGCTCCCAGCTGATGGGAGTGCTTTATATTCTGGACGAGCCGTCCATCGGTCTCCACCCGCGCGACAACCAGCGCCTCATCGAGGCGCTTTTGCGCTTGCGCAACCTTGGCAACACGGTCCTCGTCGTGGAGCACGACGAAGAGACGATGCGCGCGGCGGATTATATCGTGGACCTGGGCCCGGGCGCAGGCGAGCACGGTGGGCACGTGGTCTGCGCCGGCTCGCCGCTGGATGTAATGAAATGTCCGGACTCGATTACGGGCGCGTACCTGCGCGGTGATCGCAAGGTGCCGGTTCCAGAACGGCGCCGCGCAGGAAATGGCAAGTTCCTGGTCGTCCGCGGGGCGGAGGAGAACAACCTCAAGCATATCGACGTCAAGATCCCACTCGGCAAATTCGTCGGGGTGACGGGTGTGAGCGGGTCCGGCAAGTCGTCGCTCATCGTAGATATCCTGCACCGCCGTCTCGCCCAGGTTTATTATGGCTCGAAGGAGAGGCCCGGCAAGCACGAGACCCTCAGCGGCACCGATAACCTCGACAAGGTCATCAATATTGACCAATCGCCAATCGGTCGCACGCCGCGCTCCAACCCGGCTACCTATGTCGGCCTCTTTACCGACATCCGCGATCTGTATGCGACGACGAACGAAGCCAAGATGCGGGGCTACAAGCCGGGGCGCTTTTCGTTCAACGTCAAGGGCGGTCGTTGTGAGGCATGCCAGGGGGACGGCATCATCAAGATCGAAATGCAGTTCCTGCCGGACGTGTATGTTCCGTGCGAAGTGTGCCACGGCAAACGGTACAATCGCGAAGCATTGGAGGTCTTGTACAAGGGCAAGAACATTTCTGAAGTGCTCGATATGACGGTCGAAGAGGCGCTCGAGTTCTTTGAGAACATCCCGCGTATCAAGACCAAGCTCGAAACCCTGCGCGACGTAGGGCTGGGCTATATCCACCTCGGTCAGTCCGCGACGACGCTGAGCGGCGGCGAAGCCCAGCGCATCAAGCTCTCCAAGGAACTGTCGCGCCGCGCCACCGGACGCACGCTCTACATCCTCGACGAGCCGACGGTGGGCTTGCACATCGCGGATGTCGAGAAACTGCTGGAAGTATTGAACCGGCTGGTGGACGCGGGCAACACGGTCGTCGTGATCGAACACAACCTGGACGTGATCAAGACGGCGGACTGGCTCGTCGATCTCGGACCGGAAGGCGGCGACAACGGCGGGCGCGTGATCGCCGAAGGGACGCCGGAAGAAGTGGCCGCAATGAAGCATTCATATACCGGCAGGTTCCTAAGGCAGATCCTAAAATAAACAATGTCCAACGTTGCGACTCCCCCACCGGGCTGGAAGATACGCCTCGCACATAACTGGTTCTTGCTCGCCCGCTTTACGCGGCGGTACGGGACCGCATTGTTCGCGCTGGTCGCGTCCGCGGTCATTGGATGGAGCATCGCCAGCAGCGTCAGCGATTATACCAAGGGCGGTTGGGAAATCCATTTCATCCAACGTGGGATCGGGCTTAACCTTCACTTTCACCATTGGTACTATGGGATACCCCTGGGTCTGCTTGCGTTTGCGCTGATCGAATGGAATTCCATCGTCTCTATCTTTCTGTTCGGGCTGGGGCAAACGCTGGCCGCCCATTCGTTCATTAACGAGCACGGCATACCCTCGATTATCGAGGGAGGTGAGACCTGGCGGATTTCCCCGGAAATCTACTTCCCGATCATCACGGCGCTCGCCCTCTTATATGCCTTTTTCATCATTCGCCGGGAAGAATGGTTGCACCGCGCAAAAGAGCGCGAAGAGATCTCGGAAAGTTACCTCTGTCCCAGGGCACGGATGAACGAGGTACTCCAATGTCTCGACGATTGGGCCGCCCGGTATTTGACGCACAAAAAGACGCATCTCGACAAGGACACGCATATAGAATACAGCCACTGGCACGCCCTGGATCGCGCGGCGAACGGCGAGTGGCAACTGGACTATGTCGTCTCTCCCTTTGACGACCAGCTCAATCTGCTCGTGGTGCGCCTACAGCATGTCCCCGTGGAAGGCCGCGCGGGAGAACTGGACGATCGGATCGCGGAAATGGACGCCGCGCTCAAGCCGCTGGCACAGTCCGCGGTGGCAGGTCCGGAAGCGGCGCTCAAGGCGTTTGATGAGAACCAGCCCGCCGCAACCCCCAAAGCATAAACCATCGCCGGTCCTTTCCGCCCTGGGATCGGCGCGAGGCCCCACTTTTCTTGTTCATCCCCTCTGATCGACGACTCGCTCCATTGCGGGCTTGGTGCTCCCTCCTTCTCGGGTCCTGGAACGGAAAACGTCTAGTGGCATTGACACTCATTTTATGTCGTTATATAATCTCGCCAACTGTAGACGGTTCCAACTTCATGATGGAGAGACACCATGGCTAACTTTAGGCGAGCGCTGATTTTGCTCGGATTCGTTTCCTTCCTTACACTCGTCGTCACGAGCTGCGCCGGCGCCCCCGCGCCGTCCACCACAGTCCCGTCGATCCCCGCACCTGCGGCAACTACCGCCGGTAGCGCCGGGGGATTCGATGGGACGATTGTTTTTGGCGCCGCGGTTTCACTCACCGGCTCGACGTCCAATGAAGGCAGGTACACCAAAGACGGCTATGAAACCGCCAAGGACGCGCTCAACGCCGCCGGCGGCATCCAGGTGGCAGGCAAGCGCTATAAACTCGATATCAAGTACTATGATGATGCGAGCAAAGCCGATCAAACCAGCCAGTTGGTCGAGAAACTGATCACCGAGGACAAGGTCATTTTTCTGCTCGGACCCTACGGCAGCGCGCCGACGAATACCGCCGCCGCCATCGTCGAAAAGTACAAGATGCCGATGGTCGAGGCCAATGGCGCCGCGGAATCGATTTTCAATCGCGGGTTCAAGTATACCTTCGGCATCCTCAGCCCCGGCAAGATGTATCTGCGCGGCATCCTCGACCTGGTCAAGGCAAAAGACCCCTCTGCGAAAAAGGTCGCCGTGATAGCGGAGACAGATCCCTTCGCCATCGAGGTAGCGGATGGAACCGCCGCGTATGCCAAAAGCCAGGGCTTTGACGTGGTCTACAACGAGAAATATCCGACCGCCGCCAAAGACGTTTCGCCGCAACTGACCGCCATCAAGGGATTGAACCCTGACATTCTGCTCGGCGCCGGTCACATCCAGGATGCGATTCTGACCGTGAAGCAAGCCAAAGATATCGGCGTGAATGCCAAGGCCTGGGGCTTTTCCGTCGGGCCGACGTCACCCGAATTTCGCAATTCGCTAAAGAAGGATGCCGATTACGTGTTCGGCGGCGCGCAGTGGACCGAGGACTTGAAACTTACGGGGGACGACGCCTTTGGCACACCGCAAGGATTTGCCAAGCAGGTCCGCGCCAAATTCCCCGGCGCGTATGACGCGACGGTGCCTTACCAGGTCGCCGAATCCGCGGCGGCCGTCGTCACGTTTCAAAAGGCCATCCAGGCCGCCGGCTCGCTCGATCCCGAAAAGGTGCGCGACGCGCTCGCGAAATTGAATTTCGATTCCTTCTTCGGGCACATCCAATTCGACGACCGCGGCATCAACATCTTCAAGCCGATGGCCGTCATGCAGAACCAAACCGACGGCAGCATTTACACGGTCGGTCCCGTCAATGCCGCCCAAAAGGATTTTCAATATCCAGCGCCGCTCTGGGACAAACGGTAATCGCCCATCGTGACAGGGAACCTGGAGCGAGACGGACGCGTGGCGCGACCCGTCCCTTGCCACTCTTGATATGAACCCCATCCAATTTACACAGACGCTGATCAACGGGTTGATGCTGGGCGGCACCTTTGCCCTGGTGGGGCTCGGCTTTTCGATCGTGTGGGGCATCATGAATCTCATCAATATCGCCCACGGCGAGTTCATCATGCTCGGCGCTTACACGACCTATTTCCTGTACACGCTCTTTGGCATTGATCCGTTCCTCACCATTCCGGTCTCGATGGCCGTTCTATTCACGCTGGGTTATCTCCTCGAACGCGGCGTGATCAACTGGGTCATCCGCGCGCCGCTCCTGGTCAAGTTTCTACTTACGTTTGGGTTGAGCATCCTGATCGAGAATGTCGCCCTCCAGGTTTTCCAAGCCGATTATCGCTCCGTCACGACGGCATACAGCGGCGCGGGGATCGAATTCGGTGGTGTCAAGATCGCGTACGTGCGGCTGGCGGCGTTGCTCATCTCGATCATCCTCGTCTTCCTCTTTCACTTGTTGTTAACGCGCACGCGCACCGGCAACGCGATTCGCGCGACCGGCATGGACCTCGACGCGGCGCGCCTGACCGGCGTGAACCTGGCACAAACGTTTGCGCTGACCTACGGGCTCTCCGCGGCGCTCGCCGGCGCGGCGGGTTCGCTCATCAGCATGACGTTTCCCATCACCCCCTCGATCGGCGGCGGCTATACGGTCTATGCCTTTCTCATCTGCATCCTCGGCGGATTGGGGAGCGTGCCGGGCGCGCTGCTCGGCGGCATCACGCTCGCGCTTCTCCAAGTATTTGCCGGTTTCTTCGCGCCGGGCTTTAAGGATGCGATCGGTTTTACGATCCTCGTGCTCGTGTTGATCGTACGACCCGAAGGATTGATCGGCAAGGCATTCTACAGCGGGAGCGAGTCGTGAGCCGCGGCGACAAGATCCTCTACGGCATCGCGCTGCTGGGATTGCTGGCGGCGAGCATCTTCCCGCTTACCGCGCCCACCGGCTTTTGGCTGCGAACGCTCACTTTTGTATTCATGGCCGCTATCCTGGCACAGGGATGGAATTTCATCGGCGGCTATACCGGGTACGTGTCATTCGGCAACATGGCGTTCTTCGGTCTGGGCGCCTATGTCACCGGCATCCTGATGACCAAGGCACACATGGACTTTGCTCCCAGCATGTTCATTGGCGGAGTCTTTTGCGCGGGCTTTGCCATCCTCGTCGGCTTGCCGCTGCTGCGGCTAAAGGGACATTACTTTGCCGTGGCAACGCTGGGGGTCTCCGTCGCCGTCCGCGAAATCATTGCCGGGTGGGACTCGCTGACCGGCGGCGGCATCGGACTCAACCTGCCGATCAATCCGGACCAGAATTCCTTCCAGCAGATCTATTTTTGGATGCTGGCGGTGCTGGCGATCAGCATCCTGGTCACGTTTCTGCTGGCGCGTCACAGGACCGGCTATGCCTGGTTAGCCATACGCGAGAACGAGTACGCGGCGCGTGCGCTCGGAATCGACACGACGATGTACAAGACGCTGGCATTTGCATTGACCGGTCTGTTCACGGGTCTCGCGGGTGGAATCTACGCGTACTATAACACGACGATTGCGCCCGACGCCATTTTCGACATTGCGGCTTACACGGCGAACCCGATCTTGATCGCGATCCTCGGCGGCAGCGGCACGGTACTCGGTCCTCTCGCCGGGGCGCTGATTTTTCAGATCCTGAGCACCTATCTCGCATTTCAGTTTCCCGGCTTGCAGTTCACGTTCCTCGGTCTGGCAATGGTCCTGGTCATTATTTTCATACCAGGCGGCGTCTTGGAATATTTGACGGGGCGGCGCGCAGTGAGCGCGGCGTCGCTGCTTCAAGCCCCGCGGGAAAATCGTGTGTGATCCTCCCACGAATGGCAAACCCTCCTCCCCTGCTCGAAACGGTCAACCTCACCAAACATTTCGGCGGCGTCGCGGCGCTCGCCGGAGTGGATTTTGCCTTGCAGGAAGGCGAGATTGTCGGTTTGATCGGTCCGAACGGCGCCGGCAAGACGACGTTTATCAACATCGTCACCGGGCTCGACCGTCCGACCCGGGGCGAGGTCCGCTACCGCGGCAAGACGATCACCGCGGCGTCCTCACATCACATCGCGCGCCTGGGGCTGGCGCGCACGTTCCAGGTGACCAGACCCTTTCGTCACTTGACCGTGTTGGAAAATGTTGCCGTGGGCGCGATGTTCGGCGCCGGGGGCGCGGCGCGCAACACGGGCGCGGCGTTTGACAAAGCCGAGCAGGTCCTCACCTCTGTGGGGATGAAAGCCAAGATCAAATGGCAAGCCGAGCGCCTAACCATTGCGGATTTAAAGCGGCTCGAACTCGCCAAGTCGCTCGCGATGGACCCGCACGTCTTGCTGCTCGACGAAGTCATGGCCGGCTTGCACGGTAGTGAGGTCCTGGAAGCAATGGACCTGCTGCGGCAGATCCACGCGTCCGGCATTACGCTCCTCGTCGTCGAGCACGTGATGAAAGCCATCATGGGTTTGTCGCAGCGGATCGTCGTTCTGGAATTCGGGCGAAAAATTGCCGAAGGCACGCCCGCCCAGATAGTCGAGAATCCGAAAGTGATCGCGGCTTACCTCGGCAATCGGTACGCCCAAAAGAGCGCGCGGGCCGGCGAGTCAATCGGGGCAAGTCAATGAATCCGCGTATCGACGGGACTCGATGCTGACGATCGAACAACTTGACACCGGTTATGGTGCGATCCAGGCGCTCTGGGGCATCACCCTCGAGGTGCGCGACGGCGAGATCCTCGCGTTGATCGGCTCCAATGGCGCGGGCAAAACGACCCTGCTGACCGCGATCAGCGGTTTGCTCTATCATTGGCACGGGAAGATCGCGTTCAACGGGCATGATATTACGCGCGCACCATCCGACTCTATCGTCGCGACGGGGCTCG
>JBLMXX010000283.1:0-7255 GCA_050257995.1 Acidobacteriota bacterium
AACCACGCCGTCGATTTTGAAATGCGCTACCTGCCGGCGCATGCCTACGCCAAGGAACTGATTGACGAAGATTACCTGGGACAGTTGCATCGAGTGGATGTGACGATGACAATGGAACGACCGTGGGGCGAGCATGGCAACTGGGCAGCGGAGCAAGCTCAGGGCGGTGGCGTCTTGACGGAACTGGGTTCGCATTTCATCGACACGCTCTTGTGGTGGTTGGGGGATGTGAGCGCTGTCCTGTCCGGGACCAGCACGCATTTCCCCACTATCCGTGTCCCGGGAAAGAAAGAATCGGGGAACGGTTCCAGTATTCGCAAGATCGTGACGGGCGACGATGCTTTCTGGTGCATCATGCAGTTCAAGCGCGGGGGCGAGGCGCTTGTCAATTTCATGACGGGCGCCCGCTATGATCCCGGTTGGACGATTGGCGCCTATGGGCAATCCGGATCGCTTATCGTGAAGAGTGGGCAGCTCCTTGGGATGCGTGAGGGAGATCGTGAAATCAGCATCCTGCCGATTCCAAAGCGCCTGGAGATCGGGACGCAACCGAGCGATCCCCTGATGTGGGCGATGGCGCGCCTCATGGAGCGCCAGTTGGCGAAAATAAACCAGGTGCCGGATGCGCCACCGGTCCCGGATTTCGGCGATGCCATCGCCGTATCGCGGGTGATCGATGCCATCCGCCGTTCGTCCAATGAACGCCGGTGGGTGAGTGTAGAATAGAGCGATCGGTTTGCCTTTAAGGAGGGCTTGTGGCTTATTCAACGCTGCTTTACGAGGAATCGCAGGGTGTGGCAACGCTCACCTTGAATCGCCCTGACAAGAGTAACGCGTTTGACGATACCCTGATCGCCGAAATGATCGATGCACTCAAGGCGATCGAGCGGGATGCCGCGGTGCGCGCGGTGGTCATTACAGGCGCGGGGAAGAATTTTTGCGCCGGGCAGGACCTGGGACCGATGCTGGAACGTTACCGCTCGCCCGCTGGAGTAAGTTTTGGAGAGCACTTGCGCAATAGTTACAACATTATTGTATCGAGGATTCGGACCCTTGAGAAACCCGTCATCGGCGCCATCAACGGCGCAGCGGCGGGCGCAGGTCTGGGATTGGCTTGCGCATGTGACCTGCGGCACGCATCGGAGAATGCAAAATTCAGAATGGCATTTATAGGCATCGCACTCGCGCCTGATTCTGGCACTTCATTTTTGCTGCCGCGCCTGGTCGGACTGGGGCGGGCGACGGAAATGGCGTTCACCAACGAGCTGATTGACGCTGAAAAGGCGCTCCAATATGGATTGGTAAATCGCGTTTTCAAGGCGGAGGAATTGCTCCCGCAAACTCTCGTATTTGCCGCCAAACTGGCGCAGGCGCCGACGCGGAGTATCGGGCTGACCAAGCGCGCCTTGAACCGCTCCTTGACGGCCGATTTGGAAACGGCGTTGGAATACGAGGCCTATGTGCAGGAGGTGGCGGGACGCACGGCAGACCACCAGGAGGGAGTGAAAGCGTTCATCGAAAAACGACCACCAAACTTTACCGCGAAATAGATTTCGTCGATCCCCCGCAAGGAGAGGCCAATGGCCGATCGCAAGACGCAAAAACTGCTTGACGGTTTGCAGCAAGACCTGGAACGGGAATTGATGGCGATGCTGCAATACGTGTACCAATCATCCATGGTGCTCGGCTTGCGCGCCATCACTCTTGGACCCTATCTGCGTCAGGCAGCAGAAGAGGAATTGCGGCAGGTTGCTTTTCTGTGTGACCAGATCGTCAACCTCGGCGGGGTGCCCAAGCTCTCGACGCCTAAATACAGCGATGCACGTGACTTGAAACAGATGCTGGAAAACGATCTCGACCGCGAACGGGAGGCGATCCTGGAATATCGCGAGCGTGCCAAGCAAGCCGAGACAGCCGGTGAGATCGGTCTCAAGCTGAAATTGGAGGAAATGCTGGCGCAGGAGACCGGCCATATGCGCGAATTGGAACGGATATTGCGCGGCTGGCAGCCAGTCTAGGAGGTAACCGTGACGCAATTTAAACGCGAAGACGAATCGCAGGAAATAGAAGAACGTATGGCCGCGGAGATCTCCGCGGCAAAAAAGGTCGAGGCACCTGAACAGATGACGGAGTTGTACCGGGAAAGCCTGATCAATCTGCTGTACATGCAAGCGGATTCGGAACTGGCCGGTGCATTGGGCTATGTTCCTTGTGTGAGAATGTCGCCGAATGTAGAAGAATTTCTCGCCTCCTCGATGATCGTCAAGGACGAGTTTCGGCACGCGCGCGTGGTCTACAAACTTTTGGAGAACCTGGGCCAGGATGTGAACGGGCATGTTCGCGGGCACGATTTCACCATGCGCCTTTCGGATACCGATGCGGACTTGGGCAGTATGCGCGCCGCAGACGACAAGCGCGTCAACATATTCTACTATCCGATTGACAGTTGGGTGGATTTTTGCATGTTCAATTTTTGCATGGACCGGGGCGCGGGTCACCAGTTGGAAGATTCTCTCGATGCCACGTATCGACCATGGGCGAGGGTGCTGGAAGGGATCTTTAAAGAAGAAAAGTTTCACATCGCGCACGGTGATAACTGGGTCAAGCGGCTGGCGCAGGACCCGGCGACGCACGATGCGGCACAGGCGAGCCTGAACAAGTGGTTTATCCGGACCATGAACATCTTCGGTCGCCCCAACTCACCCAAGAACAAGATCTATCGCGAGCTGGGCTTGAAAAAACGCGATAATCATGATGTGCGGATGACTTTCTCTCAGGAGGTCGCCGATCGCTGTAAGGAGAACGGGCTCACGCTTCCGGAATGGAAGCCGGACTGGGACAGGATTCCCATGGATGCTTATGTGGTTGGATAAGATGGCAGAGATGGTCCGGGCGAGGGTCAACACCCTCGCCCGGTTTTTTTCTTCACCTTGAGATTTGCGACAGGATACAGTATAATCGTAATGCAGTCGAGCAGAATACAACCTTGTCTTCGCTTGGAGTTTTCTCATGCCACGTCGAGCCACACGCGTTGATGATTTTCCAAACCGAGATGTACTGGACGATATCGCTTTCGGATTGGTCAAAGCCACCGTCCTAAAAACTGCGATTGAATTAGAGATCTTTACACGGATTGCAGAAGGACACCGGACTGTTCCCGCGCTGGCGCACGTAGGCGGGATGAATGAGCACGGGACACGCGTCTTGCTCGATGCGTTGGTTTTCACAGGGCTGTTGACCAAACAGCACAGCGAATACAAATTGGCGCCTACCGCGGAAGCGTTTCTGGTCAAGGGCAAACTGTCGTATTATGGGGATGCGGCGGTCGGGGATTTTGCATGGGATGCCCGAGGGCAGTTGAGCAAGGTCCTTCGCACCGGTAAGCCACTCTTGGCCTCTGCCTATGGGGATGCCTTTGAGCCGATGCGCGCCGGTTTTGCCGCGTCCGCGCTCGTGGACGCGCAGAAGCAGTTGGAAACAGTCGGGGGCTTATGGGACAAACTCGGATTGACGATCGATGGCTCCAAGCCCTTCCGGGTTGCGGATGTTGCCTGCGGATCAGGCGTGCTTTCGCTGTCGCTTGCCCGGCGCAGTCCCACTGTGCGTGTGCTGGCGATCGACCGCCCCATGGTACTGACCTATGCCAAGCATGTAGCGGAATCTCTGGGGATGACCTCGCAATTTACGTTCCAGCCGGGCGATCCCCTGAATCCAGAATTGCGGGCTGAATCACTCGACCTCGTTTTGTTTGGAAATATCACGGGCTATCTCAGCCCGGAACAAAACATTGGCCTCTTTCGCAAGGCGTTCGAGTCGCTCGTTCCAAATGGGCGGATTGTTATCAGTGCTCCCGTCGCCGATGAGGACCACAAGGGTCCCGGAGAAGTGCCCCTGACAGGAATTGAGATGCTCCTCTTTAGCCCGGATGGCGATATTTACCCCCTTGCCGAGTATCGGGGCATGTTGGAGACGGTCGGATTTTCCGAAGTGACCGGCCACAAGGACGATTGGGGACTGATTGATGCGCTTCGGCTTGCACCTCCGGCGCCCAAGCAGTAAGCAGTGAGCAACGCAAAGTGAATGGCGATGGAGGGCGAATGAATATCGCGGCGATCCTTTTTGATCTGGGCGATGTGATCATGCAGGAGGAGACGGAGGTCAAGGGCGCCGAAGGGAATACCCAGAGCGCAGACCTTGTCGACGGGATGGGTGACGCACTGCGGATCTGCAAGGCGCGCGGCTACAAGTTGGCATTGGTTGCCGATACGCGGCCCAGAACAGCATGGAATGTACTTCACCAATACGATCTTTACGCCATCTTTGATGCGTTCGCTATTTCAGAGCAAGTGGGTGTTGAAAAGCCCGACCCGCGGATATTCATTGCCGCGTTGAATGCGCTTGCGGTTCCGTCTCAAGAGTATGGGCAGGTGCTTATGGTAGGCAACAATCCGGCACGCGACATCCGTGGTGCCAATGCATTGGGCTTGATCTCGGTCTGGCTTCATTGGAATGAGCGTTATTCACCAGGTTCTGAAATAGAGGATCGTCCGGCGCACGAGGTTCACAATGCTCGAGAACTGCTCACTTTGATCGCGAATATAGAGGAAAGGACAATTGCAGTATGAAAGGTGCGCTGAATCCCAGCGGACTGCCGGCAGTTGATCAGGATCCAGACGCGCTTGGTTTTGCCGCCAAGTACGCTCCCATCATTTATGCCGACGAGCGTGAGCCATTTATGCCTGTGGCTGTTGGATACACGATTTTCGACCGCGAAGGTGACTCGCCCTCGTTCGTACCGCGCCGCCGGGTTGAGTGGGTAAGCCCGGGCTATCCCGCAGTCCGCGCCATCGAATACGGGATTTGGTGGGACTATGACATAGGGCACTTGTACGAACTCGAGCACGCGTGGACCTTTGTAGGTGCAAACGGCGATGTCGTCGCCGTCGAAGCGAGTTGGCACGGCATGTTTGGACAGGCAGAGGTAGATGGCGCACCGGTTATCCTCAAGACCCATCCGGTTCTGCTTGCACAGCCGGGTAAGCACGCCATGGCGGTATCACCGGAGACTTTTGCTGAAATCCGCGAATGGGCGGAGCAAGAGGCAGGTCCTGACTCAGGCAAGGACGGAGTCTTGGAGACAGAACTCTTCCAAGGAAGACTTCCCAAGACAGCCGAAAACGATGCCAGAGTCATGGAGTATCTGAAAAAACTCGCATTTACGCCGTCATGGAGATTCAACAAACGCTTTGCGGTAACCCGTCCGATGCTCATCCCGTGGTGTGCAATGGAGGAATGGATTCCCGCCCGCGTCGAATGGATGCTAGGCCGGATAACACCAACCAGGGGCCAGCCACGAAAGTAACGGTCGCGTGAATGCAAAAGGGACGATTGGAGGCATTTAGTGATGGTGTGATTGCCATCATAATCACGATTATGGTTCTGGAGCTAAGGGCCCCTGGGAATCCTGACTTGGGCACGCTTCGCCCATTAATCCCTGTCTTTCTTAGTTATGTGCTGAGTTTCGTTCTTGTTGGCATCTACTGGAACAACCACCACCACTTGCTCCAGGCAGTCCACCGCGTCAATGGTCGCATTCTGTGGTGCAATCTACACTTGCTCTTTTGGCTGTCTTTGACCCCCTTCGTTACGGCTTGGATGGGCGAGAACCATTTCGCGGCATGGCCGGTTGCCCTGTACGGTCTCGTGATGCTCGGCGCATCGATCGCTTACTTTCTGCTAGTGCGCGCCCTCTTGGCGGCCCATGGCAAAGAGTCTGCTCTCGCCACAGCGGTAGGTCCTGATGTAAAAGGCAAAGTGTCATTGATGTTATACGCCATCGCTGTTCCATTGGCATTTTTGAATTCCTGGCTTGCCACTATCCTATATGTTCTGGTCGCGATGATTTGGTTTATTCCGGACCGTCGCATTGAGAAGGCGCTCGCCGATCGGACGCAGGAGCGAATTTGATATTTCACTCTCCTGCAAGTATTTAGGATCCTGGATTAGCACATGGCGAAACCTTTATCTCGACCGGATGAAATCGGTCGAGCCATCGGATACAATGTCAATATCGATCTGCTTCTGGAAAAACTAAAGCGCGCATCGTTAGGGCAATGGGACCACCTCAAACATAATGACACTTTTCTGAAGCAAATTGGGCGCGCCGCGGAAGGCCAAATAGCAGGTCCCGAGTCAAAGCCGCCCTCACGACTGTGGGTCGTCGTCAAAATCGAACGCGGCGTCCCAGTGATGATAGATGCCTATCCCAATAAACGGTCGGCGAGCCGCCGCGAGAAATTTCTGCGCCAGCATATGCGTATCGAGTCCGACGATGTGGCACTGTTAGAGATCAAATTGTAATGCCAAAATATACTGCTGACTATCTTTATGCCTCTTGCTGCTCTGATTCTTGTCCTTATTGCTGCCTTTCTGCACGCTGCTTGGAATTTGCTCGCCAAAGACACACGTGACTCCTCCGCCTTTATGTGGTGGGGTGTTACCGTCGGCGCACTGTGGTTTGGTGCCTGGGTTTTCACGCAGGCATGGATGGGTTTGCCCCGAGAGATTTGGCTGGCATTCGCGGCAAGTCTCGTTATGGAAGTTGCGTACGTCTGGCTGATTACGCGGGGTTATGCCACTGGTGATCTTTCCCAGGTTTACCCGATTGCACGCGGTGCGCCGCCGTTGCTGATCGCACTGTGGAGCGCGCTTTTTCTCGCCGAGCGCCTGCCGGTGCTCGGTTACGTCGGCATTCTTTTGCTGGTCTTTGGCGTTTACCTTGCCAGTTTGCCAACGTTGGGCGATTTTCTGAAACCGCTCCGTGCGCTGACGCACCGTCCGGCACAGTGGGCTTTGCTTGCCGCTATCTGTGTCTCGATTTACTCTGTCATCGACAAGGTCAACATCGTCTTTATATCGCCGCTGGTGTACAACGCGTGGGTCTATGCGGGCATCTCGCTGGGGTATGCGCCGTTTGCTTGGTCGCGCTCCAACCGGGCGAGTACGCTGCGCGAGTGGCAAACCAATTGGCGGCGGATCGTGATTGGCAGCGTCGCCACCATCGCCAGTTATGTGCTCGCGCTGACCGGCATGTCGATGACGGCGGCGAGTTACGTCGGCGCCGTTCGCGCGACCAGTGTGGTGATCGGGGCACTCTTCGGCTGGCTGCTGCTGAAAGAAAGTTTCGGGCCGGTGCGGGTCTTGGCCGCTCTTACGATGGTCGCCGGGTTGTTGTTGGTGGCGGTCGCAAAATAAC
>JBLMXX010000284.1:0-5336 GCA_050257995.1 Acidobacteriota bacterium
CAAAAACAGTGCTGGATGTCGGCGGGCAAACGATGAAGGCAAGCCGCCTGGACCAGGGCAAGGTTCGCTCATTCCGCCTCAACGACAAATGCGCGGCTGGCACGGGCGCATTCCTGGAGAACACTGCCCGCTACATGAATTACAAGATCGAAGAGATCGGACCCTTGATAGCCACCTCCAAAGAGCCGGTGGCGATTTCGAGTGTCTGCGCGGTATTTGCAGAATCCGAAGTCATCAATCACGTGTCCGCCGGCGCGACTCCGGCAGACATTATGCATGGCGCTATCGTCTCGCTCGTGGACCGCTCGGTGCAGTTGATGAAGCGCGTGCAGATGGAGCCGGAATATACGGTGGTTGGCGGCATCCTGCGCTTTGAGACCATGGTACGCGTGGTGAGCGAGAAACTGAACGCCACCGTGAACGTCCCGCCCGGGGACCTCGTACAGTATACGGCGGCGGTGGGGGCAGCCATTCTCGCCCAGCAGCGCCTCACCAAACTTGGGGAACAGATGGACGTGGAAAAACAGGTGGCCTGATGACGCGGTGGCTGTCAGCCCTCCGACTGCGCATGGGAGGATCAGCCGCACAGTGCGAAAATGCCAACATTGACACAAGCAGAAGTTGCTGCCAAGGAAAAAGAATTGACAGAGCAAGGGTGGACGCGCCAATTCACTACCTTCCCTAATCGCGTGCGAGAGTATGTAGACCTGTACGAGGGAATGGGATTGGATGTGCTGGTCGAACCGTGGGCGCTCACCGCGGATGAGGACCCCTCCTGCAGTGATTGCGCGTTGACGGGTGTGATGCGGACGATTTTCACGCGTAGCAAAGTAGAAAGCGGAGAGGTAAACAAGGGGACAGGATGAATTGGCCTGTTTACCTGATTGTGTGTCTACGGGTGTACCTGTCTACCTCTCATCCGGACTTGCTATGGGAACCAAACCTCTAATCGAATTGACATGGAACGATCCCGAGAGCAGCGCGAGCGGTTTTTTCGTCGTCGATACGCTCTTGCGAGGCATCGCGGGCGGCGGCTGCCGGATGCGTTCCGGCTGCACCCCGGATGAGGTCCTGCGGCTCGCGCAGACGATGACGCTAAAGTTCGCCCTGTTCGATGTGCCCATTGGCGGGGCCAAAGTCGGCATCAATTATGACCCCGGTGCGCCGGACGCGGGCGAAGTACTCTTGCGTTTCTTCTCTGTCATTGCGCCTTACCTGCGCGATTCGTACATCACGGGACCGGACCTGGGCACAAACGAAACGCAAATCTTTGACGCTCTCCAGCGCGTCGGCATTTCCTCACCTTCGTATGCCGCCATCCAGCGCTGGGGACTGTCTCCGCAAGCCCAAGAGACAGTTCGACGCGCGCTTGCTCTCAAGACGAACGGCATGACATTGGATGGTTTCATCACCGGCTATGGAGTTTCCGTCTGCGTCCTCGAAGCATTGTCTCGCAAAAACATTCCGGTCCGACAGGCGCGCGTCGCGCTCCAGGGATTTGGCAGCGTCGGCGGTGCGGCTGCCCGGTATCTGGCGCGAGAGGGAGCGCGGGTTGTCGCGGTGGCGGATCTCGAGGGGACGGTGGCACGGCGAGAAGGGCTGGATGTCGATCTATTGTTGAACTCGCGAAACTCGATCGGGATGATCGATCGGGAGAAACTACCGAGTGATTACGTTCTGCTGGGACCGGATGGCTGGTTCACCGAGCCTGCCGAAGTTCTCATCCCTGCGGCGATTGGCGACGCGATCGATTATTACAAAGCCGAGCGGATCAACGCCTCGATTATCGTGGAAGGGGCAAACCTGCCGCTGACGATGAAAGCGGAGCAGTCGCTGCACACGCGCGGAGTCACCATCATCCCCGACTTTTTGGCGAATTCCGCGTTCGCCTACATTTCAGGCGCACTGCTCCTCGGCGACGTGGGGGCGGACGCCGATGCCATTCTCCGCTTGGTCGCGACGCGCTTGAAGGACCGTACCGGGCGTGTGCTGGACGGGATCGAGCACGGTGTGCCACCGCGCGAGCAAGTGATTGCGATAGCGCAGGAGAATCTGGCTCGACTCCGCACCGAAAACATGGCTACGGGTTGAAACATTGCTTTTCACCTTGAGATATTTGCGCTTGCGGTTTGAATCTGTTTGGATTGATGGAGGCTCCTATGGCAGTAGCAATTGACCTGGCAGGAAAGAGCGCGATTGTAACCGGTGGAGGACGTGGGATCGGGCGGGAAACCGCTTTACTGCTGGCGAAGGCAGGTGCATGTCTGACGATTGCGGACGTGGACGAGACGACCGCCTCCAGTGTCGCGGGAGAGATTCGCGCGCTGGGCGTAGCGGCGGCGTTTGTACGCACGGATATCACACAACCCGAAGATGCCAAGAAAATGGTCCAGGCGGCGCTTGAAGCGCACGGGCGCGTGGACATTCTGGTGAACAATGCAGCGCGCTGGACGACGAAACTGTTCAAAGATATGACACCGCAAGATTACGACAATGACATCCGCGTGACGCTGTATGGTGCTCTGCATGCTTCGCGCGCCGTGCTGGATCCGATGATGGAGCAAAAGTACGGGCGCATCGTGAACCTCATTTCGGACGCGGGTCGCATCGGCGAGCCGTATCTCTCGATTTACTCTGCGGCCAAGGGGGGTGTTGCCGCCTTTACCAAAGCCCTGGCGAAAGAGGTTGGGCGGTACGGCATCACGGTGAACGGGATTGCTCCCGGCGTAACGCACACGCCCGGCTCGCAAGGGTTTATTGAGCAGGCCGGTGGTGAAGAGAAACTGTCCAGGGCGTATCCCCTGCGCCGTCTCGCACAGCCGATCGACATCGCGAACGCAATTCTGTTTCTCGCCTCCGATATGTCGGGTTATATGACAGGGCAAATCTTTAGCGTGAGCGGTGGATACAGCACAGTTGGATAGAGCGTGCAGATGAGCAGTCTCCAACATCACAAATGATCATTGACTTTCACATCCATATCGGTCGCTCGGAAATGTGGCGCCCCTGGGTTTTCGAGTGGGCGGTCAACAATCTGAACGATCAAGACCGCCTCCGAGGTGCTGAGGCTTATCTCGATACCATCGCCGCGACAAAAGAGACGCTGGAAAAACACCTTGACGAGTGCGGGGTGGACTATGCCGTTGTGCTCGCGGAGGAAAGCCCCATTACGACTGGCATCACGCCCAATGATTACGTCGGGGGCTTTTGCAAAGCGAGCCGGCGGCTCTTGCCGTTTTGCAGTATCAACCAATACATGCATATCCAGCCGGCGAAAGAGTTAGAGCGGCTGATTACGCAAGAAGGATTCCGCGGTCTCAAGATCTATCCGACCTACCAGCATTTCTACCCGAACGACCGCGAGTTGTACCCAATGTACGCTGTCGCCCAGGAATACCGGATACCGCTGATGGTCCATACAGGGTCTTCGGTTTTCAAGGGCGCCAAATTGAAGTATGGCGACCCGCTGGCGCTCGACGACGTGGCGGTGGATTTCCCGGACCTAAAGATTGTGATGGCGCACAGTGGGCGTGGCTTTTGGTATGACCGGGCATTTTTCCTGGCGCGACTGCACGAGAACGTGTATATGGAAATTGCCGGCTTGCCGCCGACTCGGCTCTTGGAGTATTTTCCCGAGCTCGAGCGGAATGCTGACAAGGTCATCTTTGGTTCGGACTGGCCCGGCATGCCCTACATCAAGCGCAACATAGAAATGCTCCGCCAACTGCCCTTGAGCGCTGCCACGAAAGACAAGATCCTTGGGTTGAATGCGGCGCGGATTTTGCGGTTGAGTGACTGATGACTGGCATTGTTCACATCGGGCATCGTGAAGGTGCCCCTTTACTGACTCTGACGATTAGCAAAGCGACCCACCTATAGGAGTCCATCATGACCAAACAGCTTATGTCCGGCGACCAGGCGATTGCGCGCGGTGTCTGGGAAGCGGGCGTTGTATTCGCCACGAGCTATCCGGGCACGCCCGCGACGGAAATCCTGGAGACCCTGTCGCACTATCAGGATGTCGCCGCGCAGTGGGCGATAAATGAAAAGGTCGCGTTCGACGAAGCGATGGGCGCCGCGATCGCCGGTATACGCGCGTTCGTGTCGGTCAAGCATGTCGGTCTGAACGTGGCGGCGGACTCGTTCATGGTTTTCCCGTATGGGGGAACCAACGCAGGGTTTGTCGTGGTCAGCGCGGACGACCCGGGCACTCACAGTTCCCAGAACGAGCAGGATAACCGCTACTTTGCCAAGTTCGGCAAAGTCCCGATGCTGGAGCCCTCTGACAACCAAGAGGCGAAGGACTATATCAAGCGGGCGTACCAAATCAGCGAGCAGTTTGAAACGCCGGTGATGGTACGCGTGACAATGCGGCTCGCGCACACCAAGGGTCTGGTCGAATTGGGCGAGCGCACGACAGCGTCTAAAAAACCATTTGTGAAAGACAACCTCAAGTGGGTCGTCCCTCCGTTTGCCAAATTGCACCGCACTCCGCTCGAAAATAAAATGCGCGCCCTCGAGCAGTTTGCAGAAAGTTATCCCGAAAACAAGATCGAGACAGGGACCGGCGGTGCGGATTATGGCGTTATAACGAGCGGCGTGATTTACCAATACGCTCGCGAAGTCCTGCCTCAACCCGATTTTCTCAAGCTCGGCTTGACCTTCCCTCTTCCCAAGCAGAAAATCCTCGATTTTTGCTCCAAATTCAGTAAGGTCTACATTATCGAAGAGAGCGAGCCGTTTCTCGAAGAGCAGATCCGCTACTGGGGCGTGCAGAACCTCACCGGCAAGGAGCTCTTCACGAACATCGGCGAGCTTTCGCCGGAACTCATCGCCCAGCAGATGTTCGGCAAGGTGTCGCCGTCCGACCTTTCCAAAGAGATCGGAATTCCTGCTCGCCCTCCTATGCTGTGCATCGGCTGTCCGCATCGCGGGACCTTCACCTCGTTGAATCGCATCAAAGGCATTACGGTGACGGGCGACATCGGTTGTTACACTCTCGGCGGTCTCCCGCCTTACAATACGATGAACACCTCGTTTGAAATGGGCGGCTCGATTGCCCATGCCTTTGGGTTCGAGGCCGCAGGTGAGCCGCGCACAGTTGCCATCATCGGCGACTCGACCTTTCTGCACAGTGGAATCCCGCCGCTGATCGATGCCGTCTATAACAAGGGCAAGACAACCGTCGTCATCGTGGACAATCGCACCACGGGAATGACCGGGCAGGAGGACCATCCGGGGACCGGTAGGAACATCCACGGTGAGGCGACGAAAAAACTGGACTATGAGACACTCTGTCGAGCCATCGGGGTCGAGTTCATAAGGCATGCCAGCGC
>JBLMXX010000285.1:0-3517 GCA_050257995.1 Acidobacteriota bacterium
TGCGCTGTTTGGTCTGGAGCTGTTCCAACTGGCTGCGCATCATAAACACGCGCATCTGCGCGTCCTGTGCGCCGGCATAGGCGTTCTTGATCTCGGTGCGCGGGTAGGCTTCGATATTGGCTTCTACCTGCCGGAGCCGTCCGGCCGCATCCGTCTGGCGCTGTTGCAGTTTTTCAATCTCGTTCGACGTCTGCTTGAGCAGGATCTCGATCTCGTGCATCTCGACGTCAAGTTGTTCGCACTCTTTCTCCGCTTCCGTGGCGGTCTCACGCAAGCGCAAACCCAGAGGACTGGACGATGACATACTTTACCTCTCGATAGATCGGCTAGCGCGCGTCCTGCAACCGGATCCACCCTCGGCGCAGGGCGTACACCGCGGCCTGGGTCCGGTCGTTGACGGCCAGTTTGCGCAGGATGGAGGTCATGTGGTTCTTGACCGTCTGCCGGCTAATGCCCAGCATCTTGGCGATTTCCTTATTGCTCTGCCCGCGCGTAATGCACTTTAGGATTTCCATCTCACGCGACGACAGGGGCTGGAACTTGTATTCGGGACTCTCATCCCCCGCCACCGCCAATTGCTCGAACTGCCCGAGGAGCCAGGCGGCGACCTGCGGCTTGGCGAGGACAGAGTCGTTGACCACATAGTTGGACTTGGCGGCTTCGCGGACGGCGCGCACCAATTCCTGGGATTCGACATCTTTGGGAAAGTACGCGGAGGCGCCGGCGCGCAGCGCATGCAGCATTTGCTCGTCGTCGTGATAGGCGGTCAACACGATCACCGCGATATCACTGCGCGTCGCGGTCAGCTCGCGCGTCGCCTGGAGTCCGTTCATCTTGGGCAGGTTGATGTCCATCAGGACGACTTGGGGCTTGAGGTCGCGCGCTTTTTCCAACGCCTCTTCGCCATTGGCCGCTTCACACTCAATCAGCAAGTCATCTTCCATTTCGAGCACGCGACGCAGTCCGGCCCGGAAGAGGGGGTGGTCGTCGACGATCATCAGGCGGATTTTGGGCAGGTTGGGTTTGGCTTTGCGCGAGGAGGCGGAACGGCGCGGCTCGGAATTCACGGCCTCTGGTTTTTTGGTTGAATGTTGCATATTCGAGGAGACTTTCGGTTTCATCCCATCCTCAGAGTTGGATACTATGCCCGTGCATAGGTATTGTCAACACGACCCTCACGCCGCGCGCCGGTTCTGAAAAAAGCTGGAGCTGGCCCCCCAACAATTCCGCGCGGTCGCTCATGGCGACGAGACCCAGGCGCCGCCCCGGTGGGAGCGGTCCGTTGCCGGTGTCAAAACCCCGCCCGTTGTCGGCGACCGTAACAATCATCTGTTCGGATGTGCAATTCAGGTTAATATCCACGTGGCTCGCATGTGCGTGAGCGCGCACGTTTTCAAGCGCTTCCTGAATAATGCGAAAAATGGCCAGCTCCATAGTGGAAGGCAGGCGTTCGGCGAGCGTCTCCCACCCATTCAACGACGCGGAGATGCCGGTCTTGCGAAGAAAATTCGCCGTATACCTTTGCAGTCCGAACGCCAGCCCAAATTCGCCGAGCAGGGGCGGCTGTAGTTCGGCGATCAGGTCGCGCAAGTCTGCCAAGCCCTGCCGCAGCTCCGCGACGAGCGCGGACAACCCTTCCCGCGCGGCTTCCGGCTGTTCCTCCATCAGGCGGATCGAGGTTTCGATTTCCAACGCCGCATTGGCGAACAGCTGCCCCGGGCCGTTCTGCAGAGCCCGGGCGAGCCGGTACCGCTCTTCCTCCTGGGCTTGCACAACCACCGCTTTGGAAAGCATGGCTGAATCGACCATTGCCGCCAGTATATCATCAAATCGGAGGGACTGCAATACGCTAATCTGGGCTTGGGACACATTTGAAGCCTCCCAAACCGTATACATATGGGTTACCACTTTCATTGAAATCTCGAGAGTTGCCTTGCAACGCCGGGCGCGCGCGGATATAATTCATCGCACTCTAGGAGGTGCATATGAATCTGCTCGCCGAAATGTCCTGGGAACAAACCAAGGAATACCTTGCCAGGGATGACCGCGTGATCCTGCCTCTCGGCGCCACCGAGGAGCATGGGCGGCACCTCGGTCTGGGCACCGATTTTATCGAAGCCGAGGCAATCGCGCGGGGTGTCGGCGCCAGGACCGGCGTCGCGGTCGCGCCCGCGCTCAATTACGGCATGTCGCACATCCAACTGGGGTTCCCGGGTACCCTCTCCCTACGCCCCTCCACCCTGATGGCAGTCCTGGAAGACCTATTTCGCTCGCTCATCCGCCACGGTTTTCGGCGCGTATTTGTCGTCAACGGGCACGGGGGGAATACGCCATCGCTCGCCGGGACCCTGCATCTCCTCGCGCCCGACCTGCCGCAACTGCGCGTCAAGACGTTCGAGTGGTGGACGGATGCGGAATCCTACCGCGTCGTGGTGGATATGCTGGGACGGCAGGAAGGTTCGCACGCTTCTCTGGGCGAGACCGCGTTCATGCTGGCAGTGTGCCCGGAGGGAGTCCACCTGGAACGGCTGACGGGACGCGATGCTCCGGTCAGGCCCTCGCGCGAGTTTACGAACGTCCACACCTTTCCACAGAAATATCCCGACGGCATCATGGGGCTGGACCCACGTCGCGCGACGCGGGAAGCCGGGCAGGCCTTGCTGGCAAAATCGGTCGACATCTGTGCGAGGGAATTGGAGGATTGGAAAGAACAAAAACCTTGACCTATGCGCTTGGACGTGATACAATGAAACTAGTTCCACCTGCTGTTCTCCCGTAGCGGGATATAGCCTTTAGGAGGGAGGTGGTAGGGTGCATTAATTCCTGATCTTTCCGCGCGACGCACAAAGAGGACGTCACATTATTGGAGGAGAAGGAAGATGAAGCACGTTTGGTTGACTCTATTGGTTCTCATCGCCCTCGCATTGATCGCTATCGGCTGTTCTTCGCCCGCACCCGCCGGCGGTCCGCCTGCCCAAGTGACCGTCGTCGTACCTCAGACCGTCATCGTCCCCCAGACGGTCGTCGTCCCTGCCGCTCCCGGCGCTGCTCAACCCACCGCCGCCGCGGCGACCAAAGCGCCCGCGGCTGCCACTGCGGCACCCGTCACCGCGGGCGGACGCCTCAAAATCGTTCTGGACCGCAAAAAAGTCATTTGCGGCATCAATGGCTCCCTCGTCGGCTTTGCCAGTCTGGACCCCAGCGGCGATTACGTCGGCTTTGACGCCGATTTCTGCCGTGTTGTGGCGGCAGCGATCTTTGGCGACGTCAAAGCCCTCGAATTCCGCAAGCTGAACACGACCGAGCGATTTGCCGCCCTGCAAAGCGGCGAGGTGGACATCGTGTTCCGCAACACCACCTATACGCTGGGCCGCGACACGCAGAACGGGGTGGATTACTTGCCCACCAACTTTTACGACGGCGGCGGCATGATGGTGCCAAAGAAATCCAACATCAAAAAGATGGAAGACTTGAACGGGGCGACGATCTGCGTGTTGGAAGGCACCACGAACGTTCA
>JBLMXX010000286.1:0-4007 GCA_050257995.1 Acidobacteriota bacterium
ATCTCGCAGCCCTTACATCGCGCCGTAATGATGCTAATTTCACCGTGTGGGATATTGATCTCATTATGGTCGAGGGGTATCCGCCAGAATTTCATGCGTGGTTTCCTCAGAAAAATCATCCCTTGGACTAGTTGACCAACACCGCATCAAACTTACACACGCTGGCGCACATGCCGCACCGGGTGCATCTGCTCGAATCGATCCAATGCGCTTTTTGTTTTTCGCCCGTCACCGCGTTCGAGGGGCAATTGCGCAGGCAGACCATACAACCCGAACATTTCTCCGCGAGGATCGAATACGTGATCAAGCCCTTGCACACCTTCGCCGGACAGGTCTTGCCCAGAATATGCGCCTCGTACTCGCCGCGGAAATAACGTAGAGTGGACAAAACCGGGTTCGGCGCCGTCTGCCCCAACCCGCACAGCGATGCCAGCTTGATCTTCTCACCCAGGTGCTCCAGGTACTCCAGGTCACCGGGTTGACCATGCCCCGCACAAATCCGTTCGAGAATGGTCAACATGACGCGCGTTCCCACGCGGCACGGCACGCACTTGCCACAGGATTCCTGTTGAGTAAAAGTCATGAAATAACGCGCAAAATCGACCATACAGGTGCTTTCGTCGGCGACGACGAGCCCGCCCGAGCCGACGATCGCGCCCAGCTCCTTGAGGGATTCATAATCCAGTGCAACGTCGAGATGCTCGGCGGGAATACACCCACCCGATGGCCCGCCAATCTGCGCCGCTTTGAATTTCTTTCCATTCGGAATCCCACCTGCAACGTCAAAGATCAACTTGTAGAGCGAAATACCCATCGGCACTTCGATCAGGCCCGTGTTGTTGATCTTACCTACGACTGAAAAAATCATCGTTCCCTTTGACGTCCCAGTTCCGATGCTGGCGTACCAGCCCGCGCCTCTTCCGATAATGATGGGCACCGTCGCCCAACTCTTGACGTTGTTGATATTCGTCGGCTTGCCCCACAAACCGGATTCGGCGGGAAAAGGCGGGCGCGGGTGCGGCTCGCCGATGCGCCCTTCGATCGATGCCATTAGCGCGGTCTCCTCGCCGCAGACGAAGGCGCCGCTTCCCAATTTAATCCGGACGGAGAAATCGAAACCAGAGCCGAGGATATTTTCGCCAAGCAGTCCGTATTCTTCTGCTTGAGCAATTGCCCGGCGCAGATGTTGGACCGCGAGGGGATACTCGTTGCGAATGTAGACATAGCCCGCGTGCGCGCCGATGGCAAAAGCGCCAATCGTCATCCCCTCCAGGACGCGGTGTGGATTGCCCTCCATGATCGAGCGATCCATGTACGCGCCCGGGTCGCCCTCGTCCGCGTTGCAGATCACGTATTTCACATCACCGGGTTGTTGGCGGCACAATTCCCATTTCGTCCCGGTGGGAAAACCCGCGCCGCCCCGGCCTCGCAGGCCCGATGCTTTGATTTCGGAAATAACGCGCTCGGGCGGCATAACTGCCAACACCCGCGCGAGCGACGCATAGCCGCCGCGCGCGACATAGTCGTCAATGCGGGACGGGTCCAGGTCGCCGTTCAAGTCCAGGACGAGGCGATACTGGTGTCTGTAAAACGGCACGTCCTGCTCATGCTCGATCTTTTCACCCGTCTGCGGGTCAGTGTACAGCAGTCGTTCAATGGTCTTACCGCCGATCACTGTTTCGGACACGATCTCGTGCACGTCTTCCACCTTAACGTGCGCGTACAGGATACCCTGGGGACGAATGACGACGAGCGGCCCTTTTTCGCAAAAGCCGTGGCACCCGCTCGCCTTGACCTCCATATCGAGCCGGCCGGTGATGTTCT
The DNA here is from genome assembly GCA_050257995.1 of Acidobacteriota bacterium. Lineage (GTDB taxonomy): Bacteria > Chloroflexota > Anaerolineae > UBA4142 > UBA4142 > JBLMXX01. Next base: position 1,825 of record JBLMXX010000286.1, read on the forward strand.
GGCGCGCGAGTTCCTCACGGAACTCTTTCCACACGTTTTCGCTTCCATAAACGCGACAGCCCGTCCCGCCACACACACTGATGCACGGGCTCTGTGGATGGCTGCCGGCGATGAGAGCATCGCGCCACGCGCGCAGTTCGGCAGGACTTGCCATTCTACCCATGTTCCCTCTCGCCGCGCTGCACTTTTTTCAGGAGAGCATCTGCCTTTTGAGGCGTCATCTGCCCCGCATACTCGCCATCAGCAACGACAATCGGACCCAGCGCGCACGCGCCGAGGCAGTTGACCGTCTCAAGCGTGAACAGACGGTCGCGCGTGGTACCACCGGGCTGAACACCCAACTTGGTCTCGAGCCGGTCGAGCACCTGGGGACTACCGCGTACGTGGCAGGCCGTACCCATGCAGACGTGCAAACAGTGTTTGCCTTTCGGCTTGAGGCTGAAGGCGTTGTAAAAGGTGGCAACGCTGTACGCCTGGGAGAGTGGGACGCCTAATCTTTCGCTCACGAGGATGAGCGCTTCGGGAGGGAGATAACGATAGCGCGCCTGAATGCTTTCGAGGGCGGCAATCAACGAACCGTCGCCTTGAGCTTCCTGGGTAATGATCGCGTTGATGTCGTCGAAAGAGATGCGCATAGCACTCCTACAGACGATCACACGGAAATCCGCCGGCCTATATTAAAAAATGGGCAAACCACCTTGCGGCGGCTTGCCCCGGGACCCAGCATGAGCCAGACAAAAAAAGTCAAATCGGCGATATTCTATTCGATTCCAGTGTATCAAGGTCGATTCAAAAAGTCAAACCAATCCACGCGTCGCTTTCACCCATTTTGAGTCCTGCCGAATTGTTGATACAATCGGTACAGAGTATACATCTGCCGCAGCGATCCTGCTTGACTCCCCTGCTCATCAGGAGCGAATATGTCGCCGAATCTGGCTATAGATGGAACCCTGCCGTCCGATCCCTATACCGGCTGGCAGAACCGCAACCCCCACCGCCGCGCCGTCGGTTATCTTTGCAGCTACGTGCCGGAAGAACTCATCCACGCGGCGGGATTCACCCCTATTCGCATCATGCCGAATACTGCACCTGCCATGCGAGCAGACGCGCACCTCCAGGCATACACCTGCTCGATGGCGCGCAGTTGTCTCGACCAGGCACTCGCAGGCAAATTAGATTTCCTCGCCGGCGTTGTATTTGCTCACACTTGCGATACCATGCAGGGGCTCTCCGACATCTGGCGCCAGTCCTTGCCCCACCGGTACGTCGAAACGGTCGTCGGTCCCGTTGCACTCAATAGCCCACATGCCCGTCGTTATACGGTCGCGGAATTGCGCCGTTTCGCCGGATCGATCGAAAAACATTTCGGCGATCCCATAACGGATGATGCGCTGCGGGCGAGCATCCGCGTGTATAACGGACGCCGGCGAGCAATGGCACACTTTAACGCCCAGCGGGAATCCTTTACCGTCGTCGAGTGGTTCAACGTTATGAACGCTGCATTGCTTATGGCCCCTGAAGAATTCAGCGTCCCCGCTCCCAACCGCGCACGCCCCGCGGAGTCCTCCAGCAAGATCCGCCTCGCCATCGTGGGCTCGACCATTGATGAGCCTGCCCTACCGCAAATCCTGGATGCGGCAGACGCGCAGGTGGTCGCAGATGATTTCTGCAATGGCGCCCGGTATTTCGATACCCTCGTGGCGGAAGAGGGTGACCCGTTTGAGGCGCTTGCAGGACGTGAATTGACACGGCTGCCTTGCCCGTGCAAGCATAGGGATTTGAACAAGCGTGAGAATCACCTTCTAAAGATGGTGCAGGAGCACCGCGTCCAGGGCGTTATCTTTTATCTGAAAAAATTCTGCGATCCCCATGCGTGGGATTACGTTCCGCTTGCGGCGGTGCTGGACCGAGTTGGAATTCCCCACCTGCAATTGGAAGCCGAACAAGTATCGGCGATGGGGCAGACGCGTGTCCGCGTGGAAGCGTTCCTGGAAATGATTCTTGGGATTTAGGGGCAACCGCATGAGCGAAAAACGCTACAAGAAACTGAAAACCGGATCACATCTCCAGCACCTGCTCCAACAACACTATGCCGTGGCGAAATATTTTCGCTTTGGCAGACCTCTCGCGTGGATTACGAGCGGCGCACCTGTCGAAATCCTCCGGGCGATGGGCATTGCCGT
>JBLMXX010000287.1:0-5234 GCA_050257995.1 Acidobacteriota bacterium
AGGCTTTTCATCGAGCCATTGAGCATATCAGAATGATGACGGTGAATTGGGGAAAATGGTTGCGCCCTCACCCCCTGTTGGCGCTCCTCCTCCTTGCCTTTATCCTGCTCGCGACGATTTATTCCGTCGCCACGCCCATCTTTGAGGCGGGGGACGAGATTTGGCATTTTCCGTTTGTCCAGCATCTCGCAACGGGGCATTCACTCCCGGTCCAGGACCCGGCGGTCAAAACCCTCTGGGAGCAGGAGGGCGGGCAGCCCCCCTTGTACTATGCGCTCGGCGCGCTGGCGACCTTCTGGATTGATACCGGCGACCTGTCTGACCGCCGGTGGATGAACCCGGAAGCCAAAATCGGCATCCCTCTCGCCTACGGGAACAAGAACCTGATCGTCCATACGAGCGCAGAGGATTTCCCGTGGCACAACACAGCCCTGGCGGTCCACCTGCTGCGTTTTCTTTCAATCCTGTTGTCGGCGGGCACGGTTGCGCTCACCTACTTTTTGGCGCTCGAAATCAAGGCGGGCGATAAGACGCTGGCGGCGCTGGCGGCAGCGTGCGTCGCGTTCAATCCAATGTTTCTCTTTATCAGCGCGTCGGTGAATAACGACAACCTCGCCGTCATGCTCGCCACGCTGGCGATGCTGCTCCTCGTCCGGCTCATCACCCGCGGTCCTACTCCCGCGCGCCTGGCGGTCCTGGGTGTCGTCCTGGGGCTTGCCGCCTTGTCCAAAGCGAGCAACCTCGGATTGCTCATCCTCGCGGCGATCGTGTTCTTGTACTTGATTCTAAGAAACTCGCAAAGTCTTTATGATATTAAAGAAAATAATCGGGGTACCGTAGGGGCACCCCTCGTGGGTGCCCGTTCGGGGCGCGTGGGTGCCCGTTCGGGGCGACCACGAGGGTCGCCCCTACTCCACATAGACTTTGGAAGTCTAATCGGCCGATTCCGGTCCACCCTCCCTCTCCTCGCGAGTTGTTTCCTCTGCGCCGCGATTGTTGTCGTGATTGCCGGGTGGTGGTACGCGCGGAACTGGCTGCTGTATGGCGACCCGCTCGCCTTCAACGTCTGGGTGGCGATTGCCGGCGGGCGTCCGGCGCCCGCTACTCTCACGGGACTGCTCGGCGAATTCCAGGGCTTTCGCATCTCATTCTGGGGCAATTTTGGCGGGGTCAACGTCATCGCCCCCGATTGGGTTTACACCGTACTGGATATCGTCACCTTTCTCTCTGCGGCGGGCTTGCTCATCGGCATCATCCGGCGCACGCTCCCCCGCCTCCTTGCCCTCCCGGCAGTGTGGCTGGCGCTGATTTGTGCGAGTCTGGTCCGGTGGACCCTGCTCACCCTGGCTTCCCAGGGGCGGTTGATTTTTCCCGCGATTAGCGCGGTCGCCATCTTACTGGTGTATGGGCTGGAGCAATTGAGAATCGGCAATTGGCAACTGACCTATCCCCCGGCCCCTTTCCTCCAGGAAAGGGGAGCAGACGCCCCCTTCCCAAAAGGGAAGGGGGGCGGGGGGTTGGGTTGGATGGCACCCTGTGTCCCTATGCGAGTGCTGCCCCTCGTTGTTTTCCTCTTTGTCTTTGCCGCGCTCGCTCCTTTTACGCTCATTGCGCCAGCGTACGCCCTGCCCCAGCGATTGCCCGCGGATGCGAGTGTGCCCCATCCGACCCACATCACCTTTGAAAATGCCGCCGAGTTGGTTGGTTATGCGATGGAGCAGAATTCAGTCCGGCCGGGCGAAGAGTTGCCGCTGACGCTCTACTGGCGCGCGCAATCACGCATGGCGGAAGATTACTCGGTTTCCGTGCGGGTGTTTGACGGCGCGGGGAATATCGTCGGTCGGTGGAATGCGTTTCCGGGGCAGGGACTCTATCCCACGCGGGCATGGCAGCCGGGTGAAATCGTGGTCGATTCATATCGCGTGCCGGTGGCGCTCGACGCGCAGGGACCCGGCGCCGGGCGGGTCGAGGTGGGGCTATTCCGCCGCCTGCCGTTGGAGAACCTGACGGCGCGCGATCCGCAGGGCAACACCATCACGCCGACGATTGCCAGGGTGAAGATTGCCGGCGCGTCTTTGGTGCAGGTGCAGAATCCGATCCGCCGCGATTTCGGCGGAAAGATTTCGCTCGTGGGATACCAGATCGAGAATTCGGGCGACACGCTGCAGGTGAGTTTATACTGGCGCGCTCTGGCGGCGCTAAATGAGGACTATACCGTCTTTGTCCATCTCGTGGATGCGCAGGGTAACATCCTCGCGCAGAAAGATGACCCGCCCCAGCAGGGCGCGTATCCCACGTCATTTTGGGACGTGGGCGAAACGGTTAAGGACGAACACCTTCTCCCTCTACGCGGGGACGTCGCGGCGGGGGATTATAGGATCGAAATCGGCTGGTATCGAGCCGCGGACCTGACGCGACTGCCGCTCGACGGCGGCGGCGACACGGTCGTGCTGGAATGGCGCGCCAGCCGTTAAAATTGACAAATCTCTTGCTTCATGCTAAGATACCGCCAATTGCATAGTCACTGGACACTCATCCAGAGAGGTGGAGGGACCGGCCCTGTGAAACCTCGACAACCTGGCAGAAGCCAGTAAACAGTATTCAGTTTTCAGTGCTTTACTCTGAATTCTGAATACGGAATACTGTCTACTGAAACAGGTGCCAATTCCGGCAAGCCATTCGCAAACCCTCACGGGTTGGCGAGTTTGCGGCTTGGAAGATGAGAGGCATGTTTTGAATTCTCTCTCATCGAGGGAATTTTTTATTTTCCGGAGCGATGAATGCGAACGATTGAAATGAATGATGGCGTGGTAAAGATGATCGATCAACGCTTGCTGCCGCGCCGATTTGAGATGGTCGAATGCCGTGACTACGCCGCCGTGGCACATGCTATCAAGGATATGACGGTCCGCGGGGCGCCGGCGATCGGCGCGGCCGCGGCGTTTGGCCTGGCGCTGGCAGTCCGCCAGTCCCGCGCAGTCTCCCGCGAGGAATTGCTGCGCGACCTGGAGGAGGCGGGCGCGGTCCTGCGCGCCACACGCCCCACCGCCGTCAACCTCGCATGGGCGCTCGACCGGATGCTGAACCACGCCCGTTCGCTCGACCTGCCGGCGACCGATCTGCGCGAGGCGGTCCAGGTCGAGGCGCAGAAGATAGCCGACGAGGATGTGGAAATGAATCGCGCCATGGCGCGGCACGGCGCGGCGCTGATCCGCGAAGGCGACACGATCCTGACACACTGCAATGCGGGCGCCCTGGCGACGGTGGATGTCGGCACGGCGGTAGGAGTCATTATCGAAGCGCACCGGCAAGGGAAAAAGATTCACGTCCTGGTGGACGAGACCCGCCCGCGTTTGCAAGGCGCGCGCCTCACCGCGTGGGAGTTGATGCAAACCGGGGTGCCACTGACGCTCATCGCCGACAATGCGGCGGGGCATTACCTGCGCACGGGCAAGGTGCAGCGGGTGATTGTCGGCGCCGACCGCGTGGCGGCAAATGGCGATGTCGCGAACAAGATCGGGACCTACAAGGTGGCGGTCGTCGCCCACGAAAACGGCGTCCCGTTCTATTCCGCCATGCCGGCGTCCACGATCGACCTCAGTCTCCCGACGGGCGATGCCATCCCGATCGAAGAGCGCGACGCGCACGAGGTGACGCACATTGAAGGGGTGCCGATTGCGCCCGACGGGGTGCCGGTGGGCAATCCGGCATTCGACGTGACCCCCAGCAAGTATATCACGGCACTGATCACGGACCGCGGTGTGGTATATCCACCGTTCGACGCGAACCTACGGCGCGCACTACTGACCACTGACCACTGACCACTAACCACTGACCCTGGAGGCATTTGACTTGGGCGTTCTTGTTACGGGCTCGATCGCGTACGATTACATCATGGTCTTTCCGGGATTTTTCAAGGAGCACATCCTTCCCGAAAAGATTGAAAACATTTCGGTCTCTTTTCTCGTCGACTCGATGAAGCGCCAGCGGGGCGGCGTCGCGACGAACATCGCCTACAACCTGGCGCTCCTGGGCGAGCGTCCCAAGATCATGGCGACGGTCGGGCAGGACTTTGCCGAGTACCGCGAATGGCTGGAGGCCAACGGCGTGGACACGAGCGCCATCGTCACCATCCCGGACGATTACACGGCTTCTTTCTTCGTCAGCACCGACCACCAGCAGAATCAAATCGCCATGTTCTATACCGGCGCTATGGCGCACGCGCATACATTATCGTTCAAGCAACACGGGGGATACGACCAGAGCGACCTGGTGATCATCTCGCCGAACGACCCGCGCGCGATGATCCAGTACGCGCGCGAGTGCAAAGAATTGCACCTGCCGTACATTTACGACCCCAGCCAGCAGATCATCCGCCTGAGCGGTGAGGAACTGGCGGAGGGCGTTCACGGTTCGTTAATGACGATTGTCAACGAGTACGAATTCGAGATGCTAAAGAACAAGACCGGCTGGTCCGGCGACCGGGTCGCCGCCGAGACCGAAATCCTGATCGTCACCTGCGGCGAGAGAGGCTCTGAGGTCCATACGGAGGGGCAAGTGACCTGCATCCCGGCGGTGCCGGCACGCCGCCAGGCAGACCCGACGGGAGTCGGGGACGCTTACCGGGCAGGCATTATCAAAGGCTATCTCAACCAAATGCCGTGGAAGGTCGCGGGGCAGATGGGCAGTCTTGCCGCCACCTACGCTCTCGAAGAATACGGGACGCAGAACCATCGTTACACGTACGGGGAATTTGTCGCGCGCTATCGCGAGCATTTCGGAGATGCCGCGGGTTTGTAGTAACAATTTCAATCGTCACCTTTGGTTCATATTTTTTAAGGAGTATTGAATGGCAAAACGTGATTTCGACGTAAAGGATTCTTCGCTCGCCGAAAAGGGGCGCTTCCGGATCCAGTGGGCGGAGAATGATATGCCCGTGCTGCGCCAGATTCGCGCCCGCTTTGAGCAGGAACGCCCGCTCAAGGGTTTGCGGATCGCGGCCTGTCTCCACGTCACGACGGAGACCGCCAACCTGATGTGGACGCTGGTCGCGGGCGGCGCCGATGTGGTGCTGGCGGCATCCAATCCGCTCTCGACTCAGGATGACGTGGCGGCTTCGCTCGTCGCCCACTTTGAAGTGCCTGTCTTTGCGATCAAGGGCGAGGACAACCCGACCTATTATCGCCACCTCCGCGCGGCCCTCGAACTGCAGCCCAATATCACGATGGACGATG
>JBLMXX010000288.1:0-4626 GCA_050257995.1 Acidobacteriota bacterium
AAGGCAGCTCCCTGCTCGCCCACCAACCCCTGCATCTGGCCAACGATTAGGCCCTGTGCCGCTTTAGCGCCAAACACCAAGCCTGCGATTGCAATCACAATAATCAAAAGCGGACCTAGAGAGAAGACGGTATAATACGCCAGCGCCGCGCCAAGACGGGGAGCGTGATCCTTGTTCCAATTTGAAAAGGTATCTTTGAATAATTCAAGTGTTTCTCTGAACACTCCTACCTCCTGCTACCGAGCGGACTTTTTATCTTCCTTATAGCAGACTTGCAAGCTACAAAATGTAGCTTGCAAGTCTGGTCACGCCGTTCAGACTCACTTTTTTTTCTTGTGAGACGGATTCTTGGTGTGAGGGCGTTTGCCTAGATCTCGCCAGCTCCTTTCCTTAATATCCAGCCCCTGTTGAGCGGCTGCCCTTTTGATTCGCTCGAATGCCTTCTGTCGCTCCGAGTCCGACACGCCCTTGACCTGATCAAAACGCGCAAGGGCATTCCTGATATGGCGCTTATCGGTGAGCGGTTCCTTCCGCTCTTTTGGAAAAGCGTACTTGCGACTCGACAGATTCTTGCGGGTCCGGGTGCTCAGTGCACCGCGGGTCCTGGACTTGGTCGCTTTGGTTGCCATATTTGTTTCCTCCTCTTGTGTTCTTACGGACGCCTCGGTTCGCTTTATCCAATTTGCCGAGCCGGGCATCATTTTGGATCTGCTCGACCTGATAAACGATCCAGGTCAGTACTTTTTCAGTCGCATCCCTCGTCAAAAAACGAGTGGGCGAGTTTTTGCTCTCGCCCACTCCGATTTCGTACACTTTACTCGACGACAACAAGGTTGCCAGTCACATCCTGTGCGGCGTCGCTGACGAGATAGAGGACCGCCGTCAAAATCTCGTTCGTTCCGCCGGTCGGATGCAGCACCGGCCGATCCTGAGAGTTACTCTCTAACGGGTCGACAAATCGACCAGCCGATTTGGAAAGACTTGCCATCTGCATCTGCGCGGCCGGGGTTCGGATGAGCCCTGGAGCGAGTGCATTGACATGGATCCCGAAGGGACCATACTTGATCGAGAGCGCCTTGCTCACGATGGCAACACTGCTTTCGGTGACGTCATCGCTCACCGGACGTGCGGCAGGTCGCATGGCGTCCATAGAGGCGATGTTCAGAATCCTCCCTCCGCCCGATGCTTTCATGCTCTGTGCGGCGGCATCGCCATAATAATAAACGCCCTTTACGTGCACGCTCAAAACCCTGCTCCACAATTCTTCGATCCTGGGTAGTGCAGGAGAAAAGGAAAAGGTGGCGGATGCATTCACAAGGATATCCAGTGAGCCCACGCGCTCTTCTGTGATCCAAACCACCCGGCGCGCATCTTGCGCACTGCACGCATCTGCCGCAATCGCTTGCGCGTAACCTCCTCTTTCCTTGATCTCCGCAACCGCATGCTCTGCCGCTTCCAAATTGCTGTCTGCGATCACCACCGCGGCACCGGCCGCTGCGAACTGGAACGCGACCATTTGACCGATGCCTGTCGCTCCTCCGGTGACGACCGCTACCTTGCCCGTCAGATCAACTAGCTCTTCAATCAACTGTGTGTCCATGCGTCACTCCTCAACGTAGATTGAATGCCACGACCTTGGGTCATGTGGGTTTGGCGGCCAGGCTTACCCATGGCGGCATCGTCGCCACGTAAGTTGCCTAAATCCATTGTACTTCTTTTACCGCGTTTTTACAATGCCCCTACGATGACCCCATATCAAGCACGTACGGGCGCACGGAACAACGTGCTCCTGCTACACTCCGTTCAGACACTCGTGATTTGATTGATGCGCCAGTTGCCGTCCTCTCTGATGAGCGTAGTGATTTTTTCGATCCGCGTGGCAAAGTTCAGCCTCACACGGATCACGATGGTATCTGGATTCGGATTTGGCTCGACCGGATCGAGATTGAACGATGGAATGGGATTCTGTACCCCCAGGAGGAGAGGGACCGGGGTGCCTCTTTGAACCTGGGATTGTAGATTGCGGCTCAGATATTTGACGCTGCTGTTACCCGTTGGATCGATGGAGTACGAAGACAGGAATTTCTCGACCACTTGCGTGGCGAGAACCATGTCGCCGCCCAGAGTCGGCGCGGCACGGGGCGCTGGCAATATCCGGACTACCGTTCCCATCAAAACGCCTTGGCTGGTGGGCTGCCCTGTGACCTCGATCAGCATCCCAGGAGTGATATCCTGCAAGGTCTTGGAATTCCCATCAATATCAGTAATCCCAGCGGTCAGACTAAATGTCGCTTCCACAAAACCCTGCGATGGCTGAGCGAAAGTTATGGTCCGTTTATCCAGTGCCACGCGCTGGACCTGAGCATCGATTCTGACGCCCGATGGCGAGAGCGTAGCGGTGGGGCTGGCGCCGGTTCCCGTGCTGCAAGACACAATCCCCGCAAGCAAGGCGAGCGAGCAGACGAGAATGACGTTTGTATGAATGTCTATTTTTTTCATGATTATCGGACCAAACCTGTCACAATCTGAAGCGACAAGAGGTCAATCGGCGGCACAGTCACCCGGCATCGCCATTGACCAATCACCAAATTAATCCGCCGGATAGAGATTAGACTACCGGTGCAATCGAATCCCTGAGGAGCGCGCTTGTGGACGCAATTGCCGCTTCAGGATCTCTTTACGCAGGCTTTGACCTGTGATCGGCATACCCACAAAGGGGGCAAACACACACACGTCGAATACTCCACAGCCCAACAACACTAGCCCAAGGATACCCACCAGAGCGCCCTGGGTCGTATCCATCCAATATAGTGCCAGCATGATCAGCAAACTCCCAGCGACACCTTGCAAGACGCGCCCCAATTTTCCTGCCAGGAATTTAAGAAAACCAAGCATCTGTCCCTCGCCCCCAGCGGATCCGCGCGCCCTATCAAGAGCCGGCTCCCATTGACTGGATGCCCAACGCGCGGGCGGAATTCATTGTTTTGAAGTGAATACCCGTCTACACGTTGTAACGAAGTCGAGCAAAAGCTGTTACCTTCCAGCCTATCATTTTACGGCGTGCTTGCGATTTACCGGTAGCCCCAAAACCCAGGCCACAACCGAATGCGCCATTGCACAATCCCTCATTAGGGCGCTGGCGCCTGCGCCAATTGCACCTGAACATCCATCTGCCGCGCGTCGCGCAAAACCGTCAATCGCATCGTCTCCCCGATCCGGTGCGACGCTATCGCCTGCCGAAGTGCAGCCTCATCCACGACCGGTTTGCCATCCGCTGCAACGATCACGTCGCCCTGCTGTAAGCCCGCCCGCGCGGCAGGAGAATTGGGCGTAACCGTATCCAGAATAACTCCCTTGTCAACCGACAGTCCAAGCTGTGCGCGGATAGCAGGCGTGATCGTCACGGGAGCGACACCCATGTAGGGACGGGTCACGCGCCCGGAGGTCATGAGCTGTTGGATGATCGGCTTTGCTTCATTGATGCTTATGGCAAACCCGATTCCATATGGCTGAACACCCTGTCCGGTGGGACCGGGGACCGCAGTGTTGATACCCACGAGTTCCCCACGCAAATTGACGAGCGGGCCTCCCGAGTTACCGGGGTTGATCGCAGCATCAGTCTGGATCAGGCCAGGAATGGATGCACCGTTCTCTTCCGTAATCGTGCGGTCGAGCGCGCTCACGACACCCTTGGTGACAGTCGGTCCCCCCTCCAATCCCAAGGCATTCCCGATCGCGACAACCCACTCGCCAATTTGTAACTTGTCGGAGTCACCTAAAGGAAGGACCGGCAAATTGTTGCCCTGAATTTGGATGACCGCGAGGTCTGTGGCCGGGTCGCGCCCGACTACGTGCGCGTCAAATGTCCGCCCGTCCGGTAGAGTCACCTTGAGTGCTTGCGCCTGTTCGACCACATGATTATTCGTGAGGATATGCCCTTGCGCATCGATGATGGCGCCGGATCCATTACCCACCGGAACCGGTTGGCCGAACGAGCGTAAATTCGCTTCAATGCCGACAAAGACAACAGCGGGCCGGACATGCTGCGCCACCGCCTGGATGTCGGTCTCGAGATTGCCAGAGGGCTGCAGCAAAGGTGCATTTTGAGGCAGTGGGACGAGTGTGCCCGCAGGCGCACCGGGTGCCTGGTTTGCCGGAGGATTCGAATTCAAATCTATGGTGGGCGCCTGGGCGGGACCGCTCAAATCCGGAGTGGGCGTGCCCAGTGAACTTCCAAGATCCACCGAGACCAAGCCGCAACCGAACAAAGTCAACACAACGATAGCAAGTAAAGGCGCCGTGATCCAGCGCCGGAAACTCTGCAAAGACTTCATATTCCCAACTCCTTGATATGTTCTCTCGCTCATTTCCCCGGAACGCCCAACCAGCCGCGGGTGATGTAATCGTCCATGATACCGACTATGAGAATTCCAAACCACAACAAGCCCGCGACCATCACAACCCGCGTGATGCCCGCGGTAGAGCGCGCATTCATAAAGAATAGGACAATGAGCATGGCTTTTGCGGCTGCAATTGTGAGAGCCACAGGCGTCTGCAACAGACCCAGGTTCAGGAAAGCCGCTTGATATGTCACGAAAGTGAAAAGCAGCAGGGCGCCGCAGACCA
>JBLMXX010000289.1:0-3187 GCA_050257995.1 Acidobacteriota bacterium
GGGATTTGACCGACGGAGTGATTAACGACCTTTGGGGACAATGACAACGCGGACCGTCAAACCGTCCTTTTCTCCGCTTTGCTCACTTTCGATGGCGCGCGGATTGGCGATTCGTCCTTCCGGATCGTAGACAAAGCAAACCAGTGTTCGGCAGCCAGGATACCCTTTATACTTTTGAATATCAACCGGCAATTCATCCTCCAACTCTTTTGATCCCCAGCCGCTGCGAGTCATTTTCGCTGTGATCACGATGTGCGCCAGTGTGAGAAAAAAATCCGTTCGGGGACGCGTGCCCGCATAACCGGGCGTCCACACTTCGGGCTTGATGTCGTCGTGCTCCAAAATGAGCAAAGCGTGCAGCAGGTCCTGGACATCATATTCATCTTCCACGCGGAGAGTATCTCGATCGCCATGTCTTGATCGTAGTTGCTTTGCGACGAGGGGGAACCGGGAGCACAGGCGCTCGAGCATCAGCATTCGGCGGACGTGCTCATGCAGGGCGCTTTTGGTCTGGAACGTTTCGCCCACTCTTTTATTACCTGGCGGCTTGCTCATGCTGACCATCCATCATAAGCAAAGACATCGAGCGCCAAACCCGTACCGTGGTTTTCCATCTTTATTACCCGTCGGTCTACAACCGATGGCGTTCCCTCCCAATCCAGATCAGCTGCCATGCCGGTAGAATCGGACGTAGGCTTTTTCAAGCGTGGCTAACCCTTCGTCGACCGCGCTATCGATGAGCGTAAGAAACTGTTCCAGCTTCTCGCGCGTATCGACGATTTCAATAATGATCGGCAAGTCCTCCGAGAGCCGTTCGATCTTGAAGGAATGGATACGGCTGTGCGCGCCGTAACCCATCAGCCCGCGTATGACCGTCACACCCGCCAGACCGTTTTCACGGGCTTGCATCACGATCCATTCATACAGTGGCTTGCCCGCGTGCTTGTCACTCTCGCCGATGAAAATACGCAGAAGCGAGCCCTCTTCAGCCAGTTCCATCATCATCTCCAAATGAGGCTTGCCAGCGCGCGTCCCGCCCAGACGGCGCCGACGCCCAACACTAGATGCAAACCAGCGTTCATCAATGCGGTCAAGTTTTCACCGTCGCGGAGCAGATTCATCGTTTCATTGCTAAAAGTTGAAAAGGTTGTGAATCCGCCCAGTAAGCCGACGAAAACAAGCGCGCGAGATTCGGCGGTGAATACACCGTGCGATTCTGCCAGTTCCGATAGAAAACCGATGATGAGGCACCCGATCACATTAACGGCAAGTGTCCCATAGGGGAAGAAGGCGTTCCGGGCAGCCTCCTGGACATAGCCGCTCACCCAATAACGAAAAACAGAGCCGATGAAACCGCCAACGCCAATTAGGAGAACTCTATCCAATGCTGAAATCCTTTCGATGATGGAATGTAGGAGTCATCAGCATTGTGCATTTAAGGGCGGACTCCATCGCCGTGCCTATTCAATTTGCGTGCCTGGATTATACGGCAGATCGTTGGAATGACAAAATGGATGGGCATCACTTCAGGTTGCATGGGACTAGGTTCTCTGTTAGAATAAACGGGAGGGAAATACGCAGACCATGTCACTCGAACTCGGCCTGGTCGGTCTGCCGAATGCAGGCAAATCCACGCTCTTCAACGCCTTGACGCGTGCGCACGCGGCGGTCGCGCCCTATCCTTTTACTACCATCGAACCCCACGTCGGGATCGCCGCTGTGCCCGATCCGCGCCTCGACGCGCTCGCCCACCTCATCCACCCTCCGCAGGTCACGCCCGCCACACTCCAGGTTGTGGATATCGCCGGGCTGGTCAAGGATGCCCACAAGGGCGAGGGGCTAGGCAACCAGTTCCTCGGGCACATTCGCAACGTGGATGCCATCGCCATCATCGCGCGGTGCTTTCGCAATCCGGATATCCCGCACGTCTCGCCCGACCTCGATCCGGGCGATGATATTGCCGTGCTGGAATTGGAGCTGGCGCTCGCCGACCTCGCCGCCGTCGAAAAGCGGCAGGAGAAGGTGCAGACCGCCTCGAAAGCGGGCAAGAAGGAATTCGCTGAGGAACTGCGCCTGCTCGACCGGGTACATCAGCATCTCGCCGCGGGGAATCCCGTCCGCACGCTGGAGTTGACCGAAGCGGAAGCCGCGCTGTTGCACCCCCTTCAATTGTTGACCGCCAAGCCGTTGATCTTTGTCGCGAACGCCGGCGAAGGCGATATGCCGGATGGGGGCGCGCTCGCCGCCAGGGTCGCCGATGCCGCACGCCGGTCGCGGGCAGAGATGATTGTCGTCTGCGCCGCGTGCGAGATGGACCTGGCTCAGTGGTCGGAGGAGGAGGCGGAGCAGTACCGGCGGGAGACTGGAACGGCGGAATCGAGCCTGGAGCGTGTGATTCAAACCGCCTACAAGGTGCTGGGGCTCATCACGTTCTTTACCGCCACCGGCGGCAAGGAACTGCGCGCGTGGACGCTCCGGGGCGGCAGCAGCGCGGTTGACGCAGCGGGGCAGGTCCACACGGACATGGCGCGCGGGTTTATTCGCGCCGAAGTCATCCCCGCCGCCACCCTGCTTCAAATCGGCTCACTCGCCACCGCCCGCGAAAAAGGCCTTTTGCGTCTCGAAGGTCGTGATTATATCGTCCAGGACGGAGACTTTATTCATTTCCGATTCGCCGTGTAAGTGGATGTGAAGAGTGAGACGTAAAGCGTGAAGCGTAAAACGTAAAAACAGATTACGCATTCCGTTTTACGGACTAGAGTTGATGCACGATGCGACTGTCAAACTATACAACTACACTTGCACCGCACGCAAGTGCAGGTGTCGCACTCCTCATCGTCCTCCTGCTCACCGCCTGCCAAACGCAATCTTTTGGAGGTATCGTGCCGCAATTGGCCCGGCCCGGGTTCCTGGCGGGGCACGTGAATATCGGACCGCTGTCGCCGGTGCAGCGCGCGGGCGAGACGCCGGTCGTGCCGCCGGAGGTGTACGCCGCGCGGCAGATCGTCGTCTACAAGGAGGACGGGAAGACAAAAGTGGTGCAGCCCAAGATCGACGACCAGGGGAATTATCGTGTCACGCTCGCGCCCGGCGTTTACGTGGTCGACATGGCGCGCACGGGGATCGACCGCGCCGCGGGCTTGCCCGCCAGGATCACGATCGAAAGCGACAAGGCCACCGTCGTCGA
>JBLMXX010000290.1:0-4524 GCA_050257995.1 Acidobacteriota bacterium
TATGCGACGAGCAACCGCGGCGCCTGCCACCTGCGCGGCTACACCCCCGCCGCCGAAGTCGTGGGCAATGTGCTGGGCCCGTCTGCGGCGATCGACCCGTTGGCCTGGAAGGGCAAAGGTGACCTGACCGTCGTGTTCCAGAACGTACACGCCATGACCGACTGCCTGGATGTCTGCAAGTTCTCCACCTTTGCCGAGTCATTGGATACTTTCGCTCTGCAATATTCGGCGATGACGGGCGTTCAGGTGACCGCGAACGACCTGCTCAAGGCAGGTGAGCGCGTGTACAATCTAGAGCGCTATTACAACAATCTCGCCGGTTTCCGCGAGGGTTCGGACAGCTTGCCCCAGCGGTTTGTCAAGGAACCGTCGGACGGTCCCGGTTCCAAGGGCCAGGTCTGTGAACTCGACCTGATGTTGGAGGAGTATTACAAAGCCCGCGGCTGGGTCAATGGAGTCGTTCCGGAAGCCAAACTGAAGGAGCTGGGGATCCTCTAATTCCTCTCGTCAAGGACTAGAATAGGCGGTGGTGCAAGCAGACCACCGCCTATTTATTGTATGGACCGATTGTTTAGAACGCCACGGCATACGGATGGATGAGCGTCACGGTATCGCCGTCTTGAATCGGGGTATCGAGACCTGCCAGGTTCTCTGAAAAGCGTCCATTCACGAGAACCCGCGCGTATGGTCTGATCTGTCCCGTGTCATCCATTAGCAGGTCCCTCAGGTTGTGCTGCGCCATCACTCCATCCAAAAGATCGCGCAGGTTAGCACCGTGGAACGAAAACCCCATCCCGAATGTGCCCATCCGCTTGTGGATATTGCCCGTGAACTTGAGCGTAACGTCAGCCATCATCCTACCCAACTACCGCCACCGACCGGCGGGAAAATGTCGAGCACGTCGTCCGGCGCCAGGGGTGTCTCTAATTGTAGCGGGAGGAATAGAGATTGGCGTCCATTGATAAAAACCCTTATATGCTCCTTGAGTTGACGCGGCGCTAGCCAGATCTCGGCGTCAAGTTCGGGCCGGGTGTTTGTAGCCGTCTTCAATACAGTCCACGCTGGGGTTGACGCGGGCAGGTCGACCTCGACCGTCTTACCTCCGGCAATCGCTCGCAGGGTCGCGTAAAAGTTGACACGCATGCATTTCCTCCGATGACGAGTTCAAGGGAAATTATAACATAAACGGCACCTGGCTAGAAATGACAAATGTCGCTTTTGCTTTTCTCTCTCCCCTTACTGTCCACGGACCTAGTCCTGGCGATCTCAAACGCGGGTGAGGATTGAAGTGGGCGCTGAAATTGACCTTTGCTTTCGGGCGCGATATAATGGCATTGAGGGCTGACACGAAACGATGCTAGATTCATTCGGGCGTAAAATACATTATCTGCGCATTTCGCTCACCGACCGCTGCAACCTCCGCTGCATCTACTGCATGCCAGAACAGGCTCCCGAATTTCACTCCCACGCAGAGATATTGACTGACGACGAGCTATTGCGAGTCGTGGACCTGTTCGCGCGGCTGGGGTTTGACCGTGTGCGGCTCACGGGGGGGGAGCCGACTGTTCGCGCTAACCTTGTCACGCTGGTCGAGCGGATGAACCGGGTCCGGGGCATCCGGGAGATTGCGATGACGACGAATGCGATGCTATTGGCGAAAATCGCACAACCGCTTGCCCACGCAGGTCTGAAACGCGTGAATGTCAGCATGGATACACTGGACGCGGAACAGTTCGCTCAGATTACGCGGTTCGGCAAACTGGATGCCGTGTGGCGCGGGATCCTGGCCGCCGAACAGGCCGGGATGACCCCGATTAAATTGAACGCCGTGGTGGTCCGCGGTTATAATGAAAATGAAATCGCTACGCTGGCACGGCTGACCATTGAGCATCCTTGGGATATGCGGTTTATCGAAGTCATGCCACTGGGTCCGATTGCCGAATTCCAGATGAATTCGCTGGTGACGGTGGCCGAGATGAAACAGCGGATTGAGGCAGAACTGGGTCCGCTGGAAGAGTTGGAGTGGAGCGGACATTCGCCTTTTCGCCCCTACCGAGTGCCGGATGCTCAGGGCACCATCGGGTTCATCAGTTCGGTGAGTGATCCGTTTTGCGACGGGTGTAACCGTGTGAGACTGACGACGGATGGCAAAGTGCGTCTGTGTCTCCTGCGGGACGACGAGATCGATCTTATGACTCCTTTGCGCGCGGGCGCCGGCGACGCAGAACTGCTCGGGTTGATGCGCCAAGGCATATTTGTCAAGCCCAAAGGTCATGGGCTGTCCGAGCGTTATTATCCCCACGACCACATCATGTCCAGCATCGGCGGGTAGGGCACGCATCGCGTCGCGTGCCTTTGTATCAAAATTGGCCCCTGCTCCGTTTTTTGTTTTAGAAGATGCCGTTGGACTCTACGGCGTCAAAGGGAGCAGACATGCCAAGAAGAACAAGCCGCGCCTCTGGATTTAGTTATATCCCCCTTATCTTAATAGCTGTTCTCCTGCTGCTGTGGGTAGCTGGAGTTCTCAGAATCCAAGTATCTCCCGAGGTGAACATACCTCCCGAAGTGCAGACCCCTATTGCCGGACTACCGGATGTCGTCGGTACACTTCCTGCCGCGATCAGTACCCTCAGTACCACTCCGGTACCTGGCGCGCCGGAAAGCCGTGGGGCTCCCGCTGCGGCGCCTCCCGCGATCGGGCAAAGGACAAAAACCTCCGGCTGTGTATCGCAAAATGCACTTCCGGATTCGGCTTGCACGCCGGGTGCTATGTTCCCCAACATCGCCAAAGAGCAAATTTGCCAGCCCGGGTACAGCCAGAGCGTTCGCGACGTTCCCAACAACGTCAAGGACCAAGTCTATGCCGGGTATGGTATTACGCACCATGCGGCGGGAGAATACGAAGTAGACCACCTGATCTCACTGGAATTGGGTGGTTCTAACGACATTTCCAACCTGTGGCCTGAACCCGCCGACCCGCGTCCGGGATTTCATGAAAAAGACCAGGTTGAGAATTACTTGCACGACCAGGTCTGTGCCGGCGCGATCTCGCTCCAGCAAGCACAAACTGAGATCGCGACCAATTGGCGGGCAGTTTACCAGAGGATGCCGCCGCGCTAAATCATTTGCTGTTTTTCAATCCCTTCGATTTAGTGTATAATAGATTTCACTCTCGCTGAGGAGAAATACATGGCAGACCGGCCAATCCGCGTATTGATCGCAAAACCAGGTTTGGATGGGCACGACCGCGGCGCCAAGGTCGTAGCCCGTGCGCTCCGCGACGCGGGGATGGAAGTCATCTACACCGGTATCCGCCAGACTCCTGAGATGATTGCAGAAGCGGCGCTGCAGGAAGATGTAGATGTCGTCGGGCTCTCGATCCTATCGGGGGCGCACATGGACCTCTTCCCTCGGATTGTGGAAATACTTGCGCAAAAAGGGTTGGACGATGTGCTCCTGGTCTGCGGCGGCATCATTCCGGAAGAGGACTCGGCGGCACTGAAAAAGATGGGCTTTACCGGTATCTTTGGACCCGGCGCTTCAACCCAGGACCTCGCGAAATTCATCCGCGAGCAGGTCACCGCACACCGTTCCAGTGTTTCCGGACCCGCGACCCCCGGCGGGGTGAAAACGTAGTGGAACTGGACTGGGTAGAGCGAGTCCGCGCCGGCAATCCCCGTGCCGTTGCCCGTGCACTGAGCGCCGTCGAGCGCGGAGGTGAGGAGGCCCGGGCGGTTGTGGCGGCGTTATTCCCCCTCACGGGACATGCGCATATTGTCGGGGTCACAGGAGCGCCGGGGACCGGCAAGAGCACGCTGGTCAACGAAATCGGCAAGTCCTATCGCCGGCGCGGACAACGGGTCGGCATTATCGCCGTCGACCCGACTAGCCCCTTTACCGGCGGCGCTATCCTGGGTGACCGCCTCCGCATGCAGGACTTGTCCGGAGATGCGGGCGCATTTATCCGGAGCATGGCGACGCGCGGTAACCTGGGCGGGCTGGCGTCTGCCACTGCCGATTCTGTGAAAGTGTTGGATGCGGCGGGCTTTGACGTGATCCTGGTCGAGACGGTGGGCGCCGGGCAGAGCGAAGTGGACATTGCGCGGAATGCGCACACCACTATCGTGGTCGAGGCGCCGGGATTGGGCGACGACATCCAGGCCATCAAAGCCGGCATTCTCGAGATCGCGGATGTGCTCATTGTCAACAAAGCCGATCGCGAGGATGCCAGCGCCACTGTCGCTGCATTGGAAATGAACCTGAACCTGAAACCCAAAGTAGCAGGCGACTGGCGCCCTCCGGTCCTGAGGACGGTTGCCATCAAGGGTGAAGGGGTTGAATACGTAGTGGACTGGATCGGCAAGCACCGCGCCTATCTAGAATCCGGACAACGGATAAAAGCAAAAGAGCGGGAACGGCTGAAAGCAGAATTGGGACTGGTCGTGCAGCGTGAAATGATGGCGCGCATCTTTCACGGCGTGAACAGCGCCCGGATCGAAGCGTTGGTCGACAAAATCGTGGCGC
>JBLMXX010000291.1:0-3622 GCA_050257995.1 Acidobacteriota bacterium
ACCTGGAGCCAGGTGGGCATGATCGAAATCGGATAGATGGCGTTGCTGGCAAAGAACAATGGCATGGTCAAGACCTGGCCGATCCCCATGAACCGCTCGCGGGTCTTGACCAGGCAGGCGATGACGAGCGAAAAGGTCGAAAAGAACGCCGCACTCAACATGATGACCAACAAGACGCCGGCGAGCGCCAGCGGATTCCAATCGATCGCCACGCCGAGGAGAAAAGCCAGTGCGTAGATGATGAGGGCTTGCGAGAAGGCGCGCATGCCCGCGGAAAGTGCCTTGCCCAAGACCAAGGCTGCGCGGGGAGTTGGACTCGCCAGGAACTTGTGGACAATGCCCAAATCGCGTTCCCAAATAATCGCAATGCCATAAAAGATGGCAATGAACAGCACGCTCTGTGCCAGAATACCGGGCGCCATAAAGTCGAGATAGCGCAGGTTGCCGGTCGGAATCGCGCGGGCTTGGGTAAACACCTGCCCGAACACCAAAAGCCACAGCGCCGGCTGCACCGCGCGAGTGATGAGCTCGCTGGCATCGTGGCGCAACTTGCGCACCTCGAGCTCAGTAATGACGAGCGTCTTGTCCACGAAATCGACGACGACCGAGAGCGGGTTCGTTTGCCGGGAAATGAGCGGGCTAGCCCAGCCGTCGCGCGGTACGCCTTGTTCTCGTAGTCTCACGATAATTTCCTCCGGACTGCAATTCGGCGCCCGTATAGTGGGCAAACACATCGTCCAGGGTCGCGCCGATGCTGCCGACCGAGGCTTTGAGCTCGTTCGGGGTGCCGAGCGCGGCAACCTTGCCCAGGTGCATGACGGCGACGCGGCTGCACAGCCGGTCCGCTTCGTCCATGTAATGAGTCGTCACCAGGATGGTAGTCCCAAACTCGGAACGGAGTTGTTCGATGCGGTCCCACACCGCCTGCCGCGCCACCGGGTCCAGCCCAACGGTGGGTTCGTCGAGGAAGAGGACGCGCGGCTCGTGTAGCATGGATTGGGCAATCTCCAGTCGCCGGATCATCCCGCCCGAGTACTCGCGAACCAGCT
Source organism: Acidobacteriota bacterium (assembly GCA_050257995.1). Lineage (GTDB taxonomy): Bacteria > Chloroflexota > Anaerolineae > UBA4142 > UBA4142 > JBLMXX01. The sequence continues at coordinate 1,050 of JBLMXX010000291.1, forward strand.
TGTCGGCGGAATCGCCCAACCCCATGAAAGCGAGCGCATCCCGCACCTGCCTTTCACGGTCGCGGCGCGGCAGGTCATACAGCTTGGCGAAGATCAGCAGGTTTTCATAACCTGTCAGCGTGCCGTCCGCCGAGAGAAGCTGGGGAACATATCCGATGATGCGCCGCACTTGAGCGGCGTGATGGACAATATCACATCCGGCGATCCGTGCATTCCCCGCCGTGGGTGGGAGCAGTGTGGTGAGCATCTTGAGCGTCGTCGTCTTGCCTGCCCCGTTCGGACCCACCAGCCCAAAGACCTCGCGTTCTTCGACGGCGATCGTCAGCGTGTCCACCGCCGTGAACGAGCCAAAGCGGCGGGTCAGCGAATTCGTTTCGAGTATCGACATACCATCCTTTCATGGCAGCCAAGGAAGCAAGACGGACTATTCATAGCGCAGGGCATCGATGGGGTGCAAACCGGCGGCGCGATTGGCCGGGTAACTGCCAAAGAACAGACCGACCCCGGCGGAGAACAACACTGCGAGCAGGACCGCGTCGGGGTCGACCACCGTGTTCAGCGTCGTCGTCCCCAACTGGACTCCCGAAATAAGGCGCGCAATGATCGCGCCGGCGAGGATTCCAAGCAAGCCACCTCCGAGACTGAGGATGGTGGCTTCGGTCAGGAACTGCGCCATGATGTCACGCTTGTGCGCGCCAATCGCCTTGCGGATGCCGATCTCGCGGGTCCGCTCGGTGACGGAGACGAGCATGATGTTCATAATCCCGATGCCGCCGACGACGAGCGAGACCGCCGCGACCCCGCCGAGGAAGATAGTCAGCACGCCGGTGACCTGGTTCGCGGTGTTCAGAATATCCTGCTGGCTCTGGATGTTAAAGTCGTCCTGGGCGACGTGATGGCGCTGGTCCAGGACCTCGCTGATGCTTTGAACGACGTCGTTTTGAACGCTGGGATCGGTAATTTTGATATTGAGGACCTGGACGGAGTTGCCGCCGCGGAATTGCCCACCCCGGCTCAAGCGGCTCATCGCGGTGGTGATCGGGACATAGATCTGCGTATCCACATTCAGAAACCCGGTGCCGCCTTTCGCTTGCATCACGCCGATCACGCGAAAGGACTGCCCGTTGATGCGGATGGACTGGCCGACCGGGCTCCCCGTGTCAAAGAGCTGCGTCGCGATCTGCGCGCCGAGCACCGCCACGGCGGACCGCGCCGTCACGTTCGCCGCCGTGACAAAATCGCCGTCGCCCAGGGTCACATTCATCGCATCCTCGTATTCCGGCGTCACTCCCAGAATACGACCGTTGGCATTGTTCCCGAGGTAGGCGACCTGCCCGAAGCTATCCACCTCCGGCGCAACGGCGACCACGTTCGGTAACCCGACGAGCGCTTGCCCGTCCTCCATCGTCAGCGTCGCCGCCGACCCCTCGGCGCTGCGTACGCCCGCTTGCTGAGTCGCGCCGGGGCGGACATAGAGCAGGTTGGTGCCGATGCTGTTGATCTGATTCGTAATCGCGGTCTGCGCGCCGCGTCCGATCGACAGCATGGCAATGACCGCCATGACGCCGATAATAATGCCGAGCATGGTGAGCCCGGAGCGCATCTTGTTCGAACTGATGCTCCGCATTGCGATGCGCAGGCTTTCCGTGACGTTCATGGTTCCCCCTTTCACCCATTTTCGACGACCAATCCATCGCGTAAGCGGATAACCCGTTGGGCTTGGGCGGCGATCGCCGGATCGTGTGTGACGAGGACGATGGTCAAGCCCTTGTCCCGGTTGAGCGATTCGAAAATCCCCAGGATCTCGGCGCCCGATTCCGAGTCCAGGTTGCCGGTCGGCTCATCCGCCAGGATGATGCTGGGATTGTTGACGAGGGCGCGGGCAATCGCGACCCGCTGCTGCTGCCCGCCGGAGAGTTCGTTGGGACGATGGTGAGCGCGTTCCTTCAACCCGACCGCTTCCAGGGTAGCCAGCGCGCGGGCGTGGCGGTCCGGCGTGCCGGCATAGACCATCGGCAACTCCACCTGATCGACCGCCGGCGTGCGTGGGAGCAGGTTGAACTGCTGAAACACAAACCCGATCTTTTTGTTGCGAATGTCCGCCTGCGCGTCGTCGCTCAAGCTGGAGACGAGCACGCCGTCGAGGATATAGTTGCCGCTCGTCGGCGTGTCGAGACAACCGATAATGTTCATCAGCGTGGACTTGCCGGAGCCGGACGGTCCAATGATCGCCACCATTTCGCCCTTTTGAACCTGGAGCGAAACACCGCGCAGCGCGGCGACCTGGATGTCCCCCATCTTGTAAACTTTGGTGGCGTTTTCGATCTGGATGACGGCGCTCATCTTAGCGACCTCCCAACCCGCCGAGGCCGGGGATGCCGATGCCACCTCCCGCCGTGGTCTGCCGCGTCTGGGTCTGATTGAGCACCACGACGTCGCCTTCCTGCAACCCGCTCGTGATCTCTGCCATCGTGTCGTTTTCTAATCCGAGACCGATCGGCGTGGTGATTTGCTGCCCCTTGTAAAGCACGGTCACGATTTTCTGATTGCCCTGGGTGCGCACGGCGCGGTTT
>JBLMXX010000292.1:0-4706 GCA_050257995.1 Acidobacteriota bacterium
CGCAAAACCCTGATTGATCGCCTTGCCGCCCTCTTTCAGGTGTTTGACGGTGCCCCGTATTTCGACGAATCTCGGTCTCCAAGGCGGCAGGACATCGTCGACGACGAACGCGATGCGGCCATGCTTGAGCGCGTCCCGGAATTTCTTCGTTGGCACGATATTGTGCCCGCCGATGTCGATCGTGTCCTGTTCCGGGTTGTAGCGAAAGCCGACGGGAACGACGTGGAGGTCTCCCTTTTGATCGACCGTCGCCATTCTGCCCAGGCGACTCGTCTGCAGGTATTCGATTTCTTGCGGTGTAAACCTGCTCATGTTCTCTCCTCTGTTGGAATCCTGTTCAGCGCAATTTGATCTTTGAGCGGGGCGTGTCTCCGGCCGCTCCGTCAGTGGCAAGCCGCTCCGCATTTTCCCGGATGCGCGTCAGAGTTCGCACCGTACAAAGCATATCCGCCCGGCTCACACCCTGGAGCAGCCTGGCATCTGCTTTTTGGAGCCTGGCGCTGATTTCCTCCTGCAGCGCGCATCCCGTCTCCGTCAACTGGACCAACGTAAAGCGATTGTCGGCAGGGTCCGGACGGCGAGTGACCAGCCCGTCCGCCTCCATCTGCTTGACGATACGCGTAACCTCGGAGCGGTCGACTCCGAGCCTTTGCTGAATCGCCGCCTGGCTCATCGCTTGGTCAATTCTCATCATGTGAAACAGAATCCCGCGCGCCCGCGACATGCCGATATATCGCCGAATGGCAGATTGGATCGTAAAGAGTGTCAGCCGAATCTGCGCCAGAGTCTCCTTTTCGAATTTTCTCCCCTCCATTGTCGCTTTTCTAGCCTTGCTTGTGGACGTACCCTTAGAACGCATCCTCACCCCGCTGAATCAAATCATAATTCGTGGCGACAAACCCACCATCATCATACGCCGAATTAGCAGAGTTGTCAATAGTGGAGTAAGCAACTATCTTGTTCTAAAGCACTAATGGAGTTGACTAAAGCGGCAACTTGAACTTACAATCCGTCAAGGAGGAAAACGTATGAGCATCACCTTCTGCCCGGCGGCAGTAGTCGCGGCCCCCGTTGAAATCGTCTGGGAACTGCTCTCGGACCCAACCCTTCGGGACGAATGGTGGGATGCGCGCACGGCGCGCGTCGTGCCGGAGGGAAAAGCCGCGCCCGGGCAAGTGATCTATTTGAAAACCTTGCCGTGGGGTAGGCAGTGGGATGGGACGCTCAGGATAGAGACGGTGGATCCTGAAAAGCATCAGATCCACTGGATTCTTAATGGATTTGGCGTCATCAACGATCAAACCACCACCTGCACGGCTGTTGACGCCGTCTCCTGCCGCGTGCAATACGGCTGAGACTTTACTTTCCCGCCAGGTTGGTTGGGATGGGTACTCAAAACATTTGGCAGCAAGACGATCGAGGCTGGCGTAGAGGATTCGCTGCAGCGGCTCAAGCGGAGGGCCGAAGCGCGCTATCGCAGCACCATTGTCGAGTCGTCCTGATCTGCTTCGCATTCCGGAAAACAAAAAAGGCGCCTGCCACCGGCGCCAAAACGCGTCAAACGGCAGATGCCCGCGACCTTTCTGCACACCCCGTAGGGGCGATTCGTAAATCGCCCACCAACGCGCCCCCAGGTAGTGACGATTTCAATCGTCCGTAGGGAACGCCCGCCGCGGCGTTCCCCTTTCCATTTCTAGGCCTCCCGAGATCTCGAGAACGCCCTGGTGCCTTCCGCACAACCCCGTAAGGGCGATTCACCCTGGCATCTGCGATCCCGCCAGGGCAGATGCGAATCGCCCCGCCACATCGCTCCGCCCATCGCCCTCCTCACCCACGCGCCACTCAGGTAGGGGCGATTTCAATCGTCCCTCCATTACAGTGTAGGGAACCCCCGCCGCATCGTTGCAATGAAATCTGCAAGCGAGTTAAAAGAACGCATTGCGGGTTAATAGCTGGCTGATTGCCAATAGCCCGGCTGCCGTTAAATAGTAGGGCGCCGCTTCTGGATTGTTGAGCCCTAACACGGCAAATGGAATTACCAGGACCCAGGTGAGATACCACGCCCATTTTTCACCTCGCCGGTACGGGACGAGCAGGACAGATAAAGCGTACAGGGAGAAAGTAGACCAGGCAATCAACGAGTCAACCAAACGTGGTACTACAAGGATCAGCCCTGCGTTGCTCACGACACTCACCGCAGAGATGCTGACCAGGATCCACCAACCGATTTTGAATCTCGTCGATCGGGTTTGTGTTAATATTGTAGCCATGATTGTGGCTCCTTTCTATTTTTGGTGGCGTGCCACCTTACGGTGCAACGATAAGCGTCCCGACCATGCCCGCCTGGCGGTGAGTAGGGACGTCGCAGTAGAAAGTGTACGTTCCGGGTGTGGTGGGTCTGAACAGAGCCAGGCTCGGCGTGCCGGGCGGCATGGATACGTGGACCTTGAATTCGTCGATGTTGAAACTGTGAGGTTGGCTATCGCGATTCTCCAGACGCAAGGCGACGATCTCTCCCGCCTTCACCCGCAGCTCGGTTTGATCAAACCGGATTTGGACCGCGCCGAGCGCCGGGAGGGTTGCCAGGCTCTCTGCACTCACTCCCGCACTTGCGCTCGTCGGTAGCAAGGTCGCGACCAGTATAGCCCCCAGGCACAGCCCGGCCAAAGACCACAGCAAGGCAGGAAACCAACGCGGAAGACGCATTCTCTCAGCATCGATCCCGGTGGCCGTGTGAGCGCGATAGTTCTGAACAGTCGCGCCGATGCCTGCCACAATGCCAACTGCCGCCAGCGCCAAAACGATCACCGAAAAGGCGAATACGTTGAGAAACTCGGGATGTGCCAGGTCATGGCTGAGATGCGGCACGTTGAGCCACATGAGGAGTATCCAATAGATTACGGCGAGCAGCGGCGCCCAACGCCGGCGGCTGACGATAATCGCGACGGCGACGACCACCGCCGGTAGCCCCAAGATGAGAGCCAGCGGTGGGGAGAAAGAACCGACGACGACAACTTGCAGGTAGATCAACATCACACAGATCGCCGCAAGCGTCGCCACGGTCCATCGGGTCAGCGCCGGCAGCGGTCGGCGGGCGGCGGCGCGCGTTGCGGTCTGTGTGTCAATGATCGATGTATCCATATTTTTCCTCCGAAATGATTTGAGAAACACGTCACAACATATTGCTTATGGACCCACCTCCTTTCCCAGGCTTTTCCAGCCTGTCGCGAGCAGTCCGGCCAACAGCAGTCCCGCCACGGGAGGAAACGGCAGACCAAATCCCCACCAGAACACCGCGCTCACAGCCAGCAAACTGAACGCCAAAATCCCACCTCGTCTGTCCGATTGCCACAGCCAGTAACCGGCGAGGATGAACAACACGTTTATGGCGCAAAAGACCAGCGCGAGCAGTATGATTCCGTCAATCCCCAGCACCTCAAAAGGACCCGCTAGACCCCTGAACTCGCGCATGCCGGGCAAAGAGCGCACCTGAAGCGTGCGGTAGCGCATCATAAAGATGATTGGGTCGGCTAAGCCGATCGGCCAGCCCACGCCGTGGATAAAGCACAGGACCGATGCTGCCGTAATGGCGGGATGACGTGTCTGTGACATTCCTCTTATCATTCGCTGCTCCTTTTCGGCATTAGCGGGTGTAAGCCCTTTGCCTTTTACCGTGCGTTCTGTGCGGCGGCTGCCCTCAGTCCCGACTTGGGATGCCGCTGGAGCCATGCCAGCGTGCTTCCTGTCGTTACGCCCAGCCCAAGCCCCAGGGCGGCACCAATTCCCAAAACGATCATAATGAATTCCTCCACGGAATATGTAGAGCCGCTTAGTATGGCGGCCATTGCAGGATTTCCAAGCGCACCACCCAAAAGCGCTCCGAGCAGAGATGCGGCGAGCCACCAACCCAAACCCATCCCCTGCTTTCGCAGGATGAGCCACTGTACGAGTCCACCCGTCACTCCAAGTAAAGCCACCACCGCGATCCATGCATTGGAATTCATGCCCTCCGGCGGATTAATACTCGCCGCTATCCCCACCGCGATCGCGAACCCTAACCCGGTCGCCGGCACCCACAAGTTGATCCCCGTAATCCACCTTCGCAAGACTAGCCATTGCGCGAGTCCGCCCACTCCCCCGACCACAATTCCGAACACTATGCCAGGGGCAGCCGGATTGTCGATTTTGACGAAATCGGGAATGACAAAACCTAGAGTCACGCCCACGCTATAGCCTACGGCGGATGCCAGTACCCATGCGAGCCACAAGCCCCAGTCGAAATTTGAGCGATCACGTTCAGTATTCATCATCTATCTCCTGAGGTCACAGAATAAACCCTGCCTGTCTTCTCGGACCTAACGCGGCGGCGGAATCAAGCCCAGTTGCTGCAGCACCCCCATTTGATCGACCAATGTCCAAATCTCGACGACCTGGCTGTCTCGCATCCGCGCGTAAAGGATCCCGGGAACGACGATCGACTTGCGGGTGGGTGGGTTGCCCAGAAACGGACCCTGGTGCGTGCCGCGCATGGCCCAGCGCGCCGCCGCCGTGTCCCCGTGGACGATTTCATCCTCGAGCGTGCAGACAAGATCGGGGAACGCCGTGCGGAACATGGCGATCAACTGCTTGAGACCCATGCGGTTGGCGGCCATTCCCCAACTCAAGTGATGGCTGATGCTGTCGGGCGCGACGAGTTCGTCGACGAC
>JBLMXX010000293.1:0-2894 GCA_050257995.1 Acidobacteriota bacterium
GAGATAGGCTCCGATTTCCATTTTGGTCTCTCCGTTTTAAAAGTGACGAATTCATTCGTCAAGGTCACGATTGAACTCGTTACGACGCGTCGCGTTCCCCATTCGAAAAGACGAGGTCTTCTTTGCCCGCTAGTTTTTCCTGGATGCGCCGGACGACCGTATCGAGGTGCTTGGGCTGGTGGACATAGTCGAGGTCATCGGTGTGGAGGGTGAGGACGGGGCACATATCAAAGTTTTGCATCCACTCGTCGTAGAAGGTGTCCAGCAGCGCGAGATAGTCCGCCGTGATCCCGCTCTCCATTCCGCGGCCGCGCTTGTGGATCCGGTCGAGGAGGACGGGGACGGGCGCCCTGAGATAAAGCAAGAGGTTCGGGCGCGGGAGCCCGCCCATCACCAGGTCGAAGACGGCGCGGTAGGCGGCATAGTCGCGCGCGTTCAGGTTGCCGAGGTGGTGCAGGGCGCGCGCAAAGATATACGCGTCCTCGTAGATGCTGCGGTCCGCGATGGCGGATTCGGGGCACTGTGCCAGTCCCAGGTGCTGCTGCGCGCGATGCCCGAGGAAAAAGACCTGCAGGTGAAAGGACCACTGGCGCATGTCGGCGTAGAATTCCGTCAAGTAGGGATTGTCAGCGACGGACTCGAACGCGGTGCGCCAGCCGAGGCGCGCTCCGATGCGTTCCGTCAGCGCGGTCTTGCCGCTGCCGATATTCCCTGCGACGAGCACAAAGTATTTTGCCATGTCCTCCCCCGGATGGAATTCGGTGACGCGTATTGGGCAACGACCAAAGTCGCTACTCGAAGCCCGATGTCATTGCGAGCCCCGAAGGGGCGACCCTGGCACCCCGCAGGTGGCGCGGGGTCTGCGACCACACTGGCACCTGCGGGAACGCCAGTGCAGGTGTGCGGTCCCGACCAGGGCAGGTGAGCAATCCCCAATGTAGAGTTACCAAGTGTGTGTTGGGGATTGCTTCGCGAACACCGCTCGCAATGACAAACCACATGCTATGACGATCGCACTTCACGACTACCGCACTAATCGACTATCGCACTATAGCGCTTCGAGCGCGAGCGCGGGGCTTTCCTTGGCGTTCACCTTGACCTGTGCATCCACGATCTTGCCGTGCTCGTCGATGACAAAGTGACTGCGAATGATGCCGATCGACTTTTTCCCCAGGAAGGTTTTTTCACCCCACGCGCCGTATTTTTCCGCGACCGCATGGTCGGGGTCGCTCAGCAGGATAAAGGGGAGATTGTATTTGGAGCGAAACTTGACGTGGGACGCGCCGCCGTCGGGGCTGACGCCGATCACGACGCCGTTCTTTTCCTTTATCTCTTCGATATTGTCCCGAAAGCCGCACGCCTGGGCGGTACAGCCCGGGGTGTCGTCCTTGGGATAGAAATAGAGTATGACGCGTTTACCGCGAAATCCGGATAACCGGACCGGCTTGCCGTTTTCGTCGGGGAGCGTAAAGTCGGGCGCCGTCTTGCCTTTTTCAAGTATAGCCATTGGATCGTCTCCTTTCGGTTTGATTATAGCCAATCCGGGAGGGAATGACAAACAGGGTCGCGGCACATCCATCGGATTAAAGCCGCATTAGAGATTGCGCTTCTCAGGTCGAATTTAGTTGCTTCTCACCTGCGTTTAATCTCCGCGTGAGATAATGCAGGCAGTCAATAGGATTACCCATTGGAGCAACTAAAATGCAAAAACCAAATTATGCTTTGATTTCGTTCATCGTCGTGCTGGCGGTCCTGGTCGGGATCGTCGGGGGCGGCGTGGTCGGCGGGTTCGCCGGTTATTATAGCGCGCAGATGGCGGCGCCGGTCGCCGCGGCGGCGGTTCCGGCCGTCGTCTCCAACCAGGCGCCCGCCGCATCCGCGGCGGCTCCCTCGACCAGCGTGACGCTGAAAGAAGATTCGGCCATCATCGACGCCGTGCGCACCGTGAAACCGGCGGTGGTGACGGTCATCAACCAGATGCAGCCGGGTTCGCGCGGGTTCCGCTTTAGCAACGCGACGCCGACCGCTTCCGGGTCGGGTGTGATCATCGACAACCGTGGCTATATCGTCACGAACAATCACGTGATCGACGGCGCGCAAAAGTTGAGTGTTATTTATTCGGATGGGACCAAGGTGGATGCGACCCTCGTCGGGACCGATGCGACCCTGGATATCGCGGTCCTCAAAGTGGACGGCAAGGTGCCCGCCTCGGCGAGTTTCGGCGATTCGGGCGCGCTCGAGCCGGGCCAGGTGGCGATCGCGATCGGCAGCCCGTTGGGCGATTTCCGCGGCACGGTGACGGTCGGCGTGGTGAGCGGGCTCAACCGCACGGTGGGCAACGAGCAGGGGCTGATCCAGACGGACGCCGCGATCAATAACGGCAATTCCGGTGGTCCGCTCGTCAACAGTCTCGGCCAGGTCATCGGCATCAACACGCTCGTCGTCCGCAGCAGCAACAGCGGCAACGTGGCGGAAGGGCTCGGGTTTGCCATCCCCTCCAATCTCGTCCGCGAGCTCGCCTCGCAATTGATTGCGGGCGGCAAGATCGAGCATCCCTACATGGGCGTCAATTACCAGATGCTGGACTCGCAGGTCGCCGCGGACTTGAACGTCTCGGCGACAGAAGGCGCCATCGTGATGTCGGTCGAGTCGGGCAGCGCGGCAGAGCGCGCCGGACTGCAGGAGAAGGATGTCATCGTGGCGTTGGATGGGCAGAAGATCGACGCCGACCATTCGCTGATGAGCGCACTGTTCACGCACAAGCCGGGGGAGAAGGTGAATCTGACGGTCATGCGCAATGGCAAGCAGGTCCAGGTGGCGCTGACGTTGAGTGTGCGCCCGACCACGCAGGCGGATTCCAACAGCGGGAATGGCTAGGGGAGTCTCGCAGACTT
>JBLMXX010000294.1:0-3646 GCA_050257995.1 Acidobacteriota bacterium
TGGTGCGATTGTGTGAACGGGGCAAATGTTTTGCTACAAGCGGCACTGCTGCTGGCAGGAAATTAAGTCGAAACATCACTGTACGATCCTCTCATAGGTGAAAGTCATCAATGCCGATCACGCGAATTGACCTTGAAAATTGCTCGACCACCGAACTTGCATTAACGTCGCCTCGTCCAGCTCCCGGAGATTTTGGAGTCTGGCTCGACGTGAGCACACCGACTGAGGAGGACCTGGCGTGGCTTGCGGGAACGTATCATTTCCACCCGCTGGCAATTGAAGACTGTCGCCATTTCAACCAGCGCGCCAAGGTCGAGGCGTACGACGGATTTCTGTTTCTCTCTCTGCTCGCCGCCGAGCGAGAGGACGGGGTCGTCCATCCCCACGAAATGGAAGTGTTCCTTGGTCCCGACTATCTTATCACGGTTCACCGGGAACAACTCTCCGCGCTGGAAGACGTCCGCGCTCATTTTTGCGGCAATCGTGAGATCAAAGGACATCCCGATTATCTGCTCTGGCTCATCGCCGATCACATTGTAGACAACTACTTTCCGCTGATGGACGAAATGGAAGACGATATCGACGACCTCGAGGACGCGGTCCTGGATAATCCGACCCAGGCGACGCTTCAGCGGATCTATGCGTTGAAGCGCCAACTGGTCTTGCTCCGCAAGATCACGGGGCCGATGCGGGACGTGATGAACGCGCTCGCCGGAACTCGTTATCCCTCCATCGACGCGCACACGGCGCTCTACTTTCGTGATGCGTACGACCACCTGACCCGGATCTATGACCTCATCGAGACCGCGCGCGATTTGTTGAGCAACGCGCTGGACGCATATCTCTCGACCGTCTCGAACCGCCTAAGCGAGATCGTCAAGCGGCTAACTCTGTTTACCACGATCTTTATGCCGATTTCGTTCCTCGCCGGGTTCGGCGGTATGAACTTTAAGCAGTTGCCTTTCGACAGTCCCATCGCCTTTAGTATTCTCATGTCGCTCCTTGTCATCACGCCAATTGCTATGGGAATCTGGTTCTGGCGCAGCAAGTGGGTTTAGTATTATGAGGGCTTGCCGCCGGGCGGCCCGACTTATTGGAGTCTGAATGGATTCTATATCAGAAGCGCTTGTTCAAGCTTTGGAAAACGGCAAACCCGCCGCGCTCGCGACCGTGGTCAGGACACGCGGTGCCAGTCCCCGCAATCCGGGCGCCAAAATGCTCGTCTACCCGGACGGCTCGATCGTCGGATCCGTCGGCGGCGGTGAGATGGAAATGCGCGTGATCGAAGCAGCCAAGCAAACCCTGCACGACGGACAGCCGCGCTATCTGGATATGACGCTTTCAAACGAAGAGCGCGGTGACCCGCTCATCTGCGGCGGCGAGATGGAGATCTTTGTCGAATCCTTGCTGACCGCGTCCCGGATGGTGATCGTCGGTGCGGGGCACGTCGGCGCGGCGTGCGCCCAATTGGCCAAACTCCTTGGATTTTATGTGGTCGTCCTGGACGATCGCGCCGAATTCCTGACGGCGGAAGCATTTCCGCACGCGGACGAGCGGATCGCCGGCGATCTCGTCGAGAAAATCAAGCAAGTGGATATTACGCCCCAAACGTTTGTCGTGCTAGTAACGCGCGCCCACACGCTCGACGTGTCACTGCTCGGAGCGATCGTCGAAAAGAATGCTGCGTACATCGGTATGCTGGGGAGCCAGCGGCGCGTGATCACCGTACTAGACACGCTAAGGAAAAAGGGCGTCAGCGAAGCGGCGCTCCAGCGAGTCCACGCTCCGATCGGCGTCGAAATCCACGCCGAGACGCCACAGGAAATTGCGGTCAGCATCATGGCTCAAGTCATACAAGTCATGCGCGAGGAATAAAATACATGGACGTGGAACGTACTATTGGTTGAGGCAGATATATGTGGCAGAGTTATTTTCAGCCCGCTTCGGTAGGTCAAGCCCTCGAATTGCTAGGCAAGTACGGCAAGGACGCCCGGGTCATAAATGGGGGCACGGACCTGTTGATCGAGATGGAGCGTAAAGTGCGCACTCCCTCCATCCTCATCGATATTAGCCGGATTCCGAAATTGGATGAGATCCGGTTCGAAGATGGGATGTTTCACCTTGGACCGAGCGTGACGCACAATCAGGTCGTCGGCAACAAACTCCTAGTCGAACACGCCTACCCCCTCGTGCGTGCGTGTTGGGAAGTGGGCGCACCGCAAATCCGAAATCGCGGAACGGTAGCGGGCAACCTGATCACCGCCTCACCCGCGAATGATACGATCACGCCGCTGTGGGCGATGGGGGCATGGGTCACGCTTGAGAGCACCGCACGCGGCGCACGTCAAGTCGAACTGGACGAGTTTATGCGCGGCGTTCGCAAAACGGCGCTCGAGCCCGACGAATTGCTGACGGAAATTTCATTTCCCGCCCTGAAGGAAAACGAGCGCGGCACGTTTATCAAACTGGGCTTGCGTCGCGCACAGGCCATCTCGGTCGTCAATGTCGCCGTGGTCCTCGGACTGCAAGACGGCCAGGTCGAAAGTCCATGGATAACACTCGGATCGGTGGCGCCGACGATCATCGCCGCGGCGGAAGCACAACAGTTCCTCAGCGGCAAAACGCTGGACGATGCCACGATCCAGCAGGCAGCCCGGCTCGCCATGAATGCTGCGCGGCCTATCAGCGACATTCGTGGCACCGCCGAATACCGCCGTGAGATGGTGCGAGTCCTCGTCTCTCGGGCGCTCCATCAACTGCGCGATGGAAGAGAGAGAGCCGATTTTCCGGCAAGCCCGGTTATGCTCTGGGGCACATCCGGCGGCAAGTTCCCCGGATTACCCTCTTCTTCTGCCTTCCAGGACTCTGAGGTGATCGAGACCACCGTGAACGGCAAGCCCTACGCCATCCGCGGGGCAAATCATAAAACTCTATTGCGCCTTCTGCGGGAGGATATCGGCCTAAACGGGACCAAGGAGGGTTGTGCCGAGGGTGAGTGCGGGGCGTGCACCGTGTTTCTGGATGGGATCGCCGTCATGAGCTGTCTCGTTCCGGCGCCGCGGGCTCACCACGCGGAAATCGTCACCATTGAAGGCATAAGAGACGGGACCGCGTCGTCTCCGGCAAGGTTGCACCCCGTCCAGCAGGCATTTATCGAAGCAGGGGCTGTCCAGTGTGGCTATTGCACTCCCGGGTTTATCATGAGCGGCGCGAAATTGCTGGAAGAGATTCCCACTCCCACGCGCGGTGAAATCCGGCAAGCGCTCACGGGCAATCTGTGCCGCTGCACCGGGTATTACCAGATCATACAAGCCATCGAAAAAGCCGCCGTGGGAAATTGATTTTTGTTTTTTTCGTGTGTATAATGCGCGTGGACCATATCGTAACTTTACGCGAAGGAGGGCACAATGCAGGGATTCTTCAATAGGTACGCACTACGTGCGGGCGTTGTCGCGGGCATCGTCGGAATCGTCGTCCTACTTCTCTCGCTCATCCCACTCATCGGCTGCATTTTTGGGGCGTTAGCCTGGATCGTGTACGTCGGGGCAGGCGTGCTCGCCTCAATGTGGGGAAAACCTGAAGGCGCATTGACCACGCCTCAGCAAGGCGCCATCGACGGCGCCGTGGCAGGTGGCGTTGCCGGTGT
>JBLMXX010000295.1:0-5537 GCA_050257995.1 Acidobacteriota bacterium
GCAAGCGCGTCAAATCCACTTCAGCGCCGTCCGCGCGGCGGAGAACGATTTCGCCTTCGACAATGCGCCCCGGCTGATCGACAATGCGCAGGATCGACTGGGCGGTCACGCTCTTGCCGCACCCGCTTTCTCCGACGATGCCGAGCGTTTGACCGGGGTAGACGTCGAACGTCGCACCGTCCACGGCTTTGACGGTCCCTTCATCCTGGAAGAAATAGGTTTTAAGATGGCGTACTGAAAGGAGCGGTTGGGTTCCTGAATCCATTGTAACTCTGTGAGACGAAATGAGTAAAACGTGAAACGCAATCCGTAAGGCGTAAAACGTAATAACCCTCACGCTTTACGTTTCAGTCTCTATCCATACGGGTCCGCCGCGTCGCGCAAGCCGTCGCCCATAAAGTTAAAGGCAAGCACGGCGATGACGACGGGGACCGCAGGGATCAGCAGCCACGGCGAGATAGCAAGCGCCTGGATGTTCTGCGCGTCCTGCAGCAGTACCCCCCAACTGATCGCGGGCGGGCGCAAGCCCAAACCCAGGAAACTGAGCGAGGTCTCGCTGATGATCATCGCCGGGATCGCGAGCGTGGTCGCCGCGATAATGTGACTCACGAACGACGGCACCATGTGGCGGAAGATGATGCGGGGACGGCTGCACCCCAGCAATTGGGCTGCCATCACGAAATCCTCCTGGCGCAACGAAAGGAAACGCCCGCGCACCACGCGCGCCAGTTCGGTCCACCCGATGAGGGAGATGATGATCGTGATCGCAAAATAGACCTGGGTGATGTTCCAATCGTTCGGAAGAGCGGCGGCGAGACCCATCCACAAGGGAATCGTCGGGATCGAGCGCAGGATTTCGATGATGCGCTGGATGACCGTGTCCCAGAGCCCCCCGTAATAACCGGAAATTCCGCCGAGGGTCACGCCCAGCAAGAGACTGAGCGTAACGCTGACCAGGCCGATCGTCAAGGAGGTCTGCGTACCGTACATCAGCCGCGACCAGAGATCGCGGCCCTGCACATCGGTGCCCAGCAGAAATAACGACTCTTGGGCTTGAGCGCCTTCCACCGCGATGAGGTGGATGTCGGTTGGAATGATGCCGAATAATTTGTATGGGAAACCGTGCCCGAAAAGCGTCACGGGCACCTTCGTATCCGTATCGGGCACATAGACCCGCTTGAAGGTGTTCGGGTCGCGCGTTCCTTTGAGCGGGTGGACGTACGGTTTGAACTCGCCGTTGTCAAACCAATGAATCGGCTGGGGTGACATGAGCGAACGCTGCGCTTCCGACTCGCTCGGGTCGACGTACGCGAGCAAGTCCGCGCTCGCCGCCATGAGATAAAAAAGGATCAGGACCAACGAGCCGGCCATGGCAAGGCGGTGCTTGCGGAACCGCCACCACATCAATTGCCATTGCGTCGCGACCGCAATTTTTTCCTCGGCCACCGTCGCTGCGGCGACCGTCGTCTCCGTAGGTTCCTGCACGATCGCGGGCGTTGCCATTACTGCCTCCCCGCCCGGATGCGTGGATCAACCCACATGAGCAGCAAATCCGAGATGAACGTGCCGACCACGGTCAGCACGCCGAGCATCAGCACGATGGTCCCTGCCAGGAACATATCTTGCGCGATCAACGCCTTGAGCAAAAGCGGGCCAACGGTCGGCAGGCTCAACACCATTGAAACGATGACGGTACCGGAAACCGCCTGGGGCAACAAGTAGCCGAGAATGCTGATAAACGGGTTGAGCGCCACGCGGACCGGGTATTTCATGATCACACGCGTTTCGGCGAGCCCGCGCGCCCGCGCGGTCATCACGTACGGCTTGCGCAATTCGTCGAGCAGATTCGAGCGCATGATGCGGATCATCTGGGCGGTGCCGGAGATGCCGATGACGATGGCGGGAATCGGCAAATGCTTGGCGAGGTCCCAGGCTTTCTCCATGCTCCATGGCGCGTCGCCGAATTCGGGTGAGAACAGTCCGCCGGCGTTGGCGCCGAAATAGACAAACCCGACATACATTACGATCAGCGCCAGCATAAAGCCTGGAATCGCCAGTCCGATGAATCCCACAAAGGTAAAAACATAATCGAGAAAGGAATAGCGTTTGACGGCGGAAAAGATCCCGATCGGAAGAGCGAGCGCCCACGTGAATACGATGGCGGCCAGCGAAATGACAATCGTCAGCGCGAGGCGGTCGCCGATCACATCGCGCACCGGACGCGCCCATTCCATCGCCATCCCAAAGTTGCCTTGTAGTATCAACCCCATCCATTTCAAATATTGGATATACATCGGTTGATTGAGGCCCAGCTGCTCGCGCAATGCATCCGCTTCCGCCTGCGAGACCGCGCTTCCGGAAGAGGACATGGAAGCGATATACGCGGTCACATAATCGCCCGGCGGCAGCTGGATAATGATGAACGAAATGACCGTAATCGCCCAGACCGTGAGAAGGGCTAAAAGAAAACGACGAACGATATAAGCCAGCATAAGCACTGCCTCGAACCCGGCCCCCTGCCCCCTTCCCCCGCTTGGGGGAAGGGGGTTGGGGGTTGGTCGGTTACGACTTGAAGAAGAAAGTAGTTGGATGCGAACTGCACGGCGTGCGAGCGTGCTGTGCGTTCACCTGTCGCTCCGGGACGTTGCCCATATTGTTCTTGACGATGCGAACGCCCATGAACGCCGGCGATTGTCCGACCAGGCCGATGCTCCACTGCTGCTCAACGATGATCTTCCAGATCTCCTTTGCCGTCGCGATCTGATCCGCTTCTTTCATCCCATACGCCTTGCGGAACAGGTCCATCGCGCGCAGCATCTCGGGGTCGTCCGGTTTTTTGCCCTGGGCGCCGTTCGAGGCGAACCACTTGGCAAAGCCGCCGCCCATGTGAGATTCCGCTGAGTCCACCGGCAGCGCGTGACGCGCAAAGAGGAAGAGCATTTCCGAGCCGTCATCCGACCACATGGTCATCTGGTTCGCGTCGTTCAGGTCATTCGTAAAGGCCAGCGTGCGCTCGGTCTCTTTGACGTCCATCGCAATGCCGATCTTTTTCCACTGTTCCTTGATCATCTCGGCGACCTGGGTGTAGGGGATGAATTGCCCGCCGATGGTGACCAGCTCCAAGCGGAGGCGCCCCTTGCCATCAGTGCGGAGGCGGAACCCTTCGCTATCCTTCTTGTCCAGCCCGATCTTGTCTAGAAGATCGTTGGCTTGCTTGACGTCATAGTTCACCCATTTCTTGTTCCACTCCGGGCCCGGGCTGTAGAGCGTGTCGGGGGACGGCGCGAGCGAGCCGGGCACGCCGACGCCGAGCCAGATCGCCTCGTTCAGTTGATCGCGGTCGATCCCCATCGAAAGCGCATGGCGAAAGTCCTTGTTCTTGATCCACTTGGCGACTTCGGGGTCGGCATCGTACGCGTTGCCAAGGTGGATCGCCGCATCCGAACCGTTAAAGGCGGGGTCGAGGTGAACGGTATAGTTGCCTTTCTGCGCGTTGTCCAAAAAGACCGGCAGCTTGGCGAGACCCATGTGGCGTTCCTGGATGTCATACTCGCCGGCAATCGCGCGCAGGTTGGCGACTTCGGTGTTCTCCGCCAAGGTCAACGTGATCTTGTCGATGTAGGGCAGTTGGTTGCCGTCCGTATCCACCGCCCAGTAGTACGGATTGCGCTCCATGGACCAGGTGGGCGTGTTGATCGGGCTGACCGTCCGCCAGGGGGTCATCACCGGCACTTCGGGGTTGAGCGCCCAGCTGTACTTGTTCTTGAGGAGAGACACCCAGCTGTCAAAGCCGGCATCCTTGGCTTTTTTGTTTACCTCATCCAGCGAGGAATACTTTGGCATGAACTGCTTGAGATAGTGCCCGGGGGCATACAAGCCGCCCCAGGTCTGGAACGCGCCGCGGGTCGCAAAGCCCGCGCCGACCGAGGTGCTGCCCGCCAAGATGTACTCAAAGTACGGATACGGTTCCGGGAATTCGAAGGCGACGGTATAATCGTCGATCCTTTTCGTCACCCCGAGTTTCCCGTTGATCGTAAACTCAAAGAAGGTTGCGCCGATGTCTTTGTTCAGGCA
Source organism: Acidobacteriota bacterium (assembly GCA_050257995.1). Classification (GTDB taxonomy): domain Bacteria; phylum Chloroflexota; class Anaerolineae; order UBA4142; family UBA4142; genus JBLMXX01. The sequence goes on from JBLMXX010000295.1 coordinate 4,075, forward strand.
AATGTCCTGATACCAGAACACGAAAGCATCCGCGGTGAACGGCGTGCCGTCCGACCACTTGGCGCCCTTGCGCAGGGAGAGTGTCAGCGTCTTGCCGTCATCACTCACTTTCCAATCCTTGGCAAGTGAGGGCATGATCTTGTTGCCGGTATAGTCGAAGAACAGGGGCTTGTCGCTCGAATTGATGCGGTTGCCGTTCTCGTAATCCCCGGGTCCGGTGAAGGCGCGACGCCAGGTGCCGCCGTATTTGCCGGTCTCTTTTAGCGGCTTGACAACCATCACTTCGGCGGGATCGGGCAGTCGCTTGGCGAGTTCGGGCAATTTGCCGGCTTTGACCAGGTCGGCGAACATCGGCGCTTCGCCGAATTTCTTCGGGTACGCGGCGGCGTCCCGGACGACGGTGGGACCTTCCAACTTGCCGATCAAAGTGTCGCCCAGCTTGGCAGCGGCTTTGGTCGGAGCAGCGGTGGCTGGAGCGGCGGTGGGTTGGACGGGAGCGGTAGTCGGCGGGGGCGCCAGTGTGGGCGCGGGTGCAGGCGCGCAACTGGCGATGATCGCGCTGGTGGCAGTGGCGGCGGACACCAGGAGAAATTCCCGGCGGGTTAACTTTTTCAACGACATTGGATACCTCCTCGTATCGACGATAGGTGAATGGGGCGTGCCGTGGTGCTAAACCGTAGGTCAGAAAACCTCATGTACGAACCGCGGTAAAGGGCAGGTAGGTCGTTCAGGCAATCTCGTCGTGGCAAATTCTCAATACCACCTCCTCTCGCGTTTTCAATCGGGCATCGACATCTAAAAGGATCGCGGTACATAGCCCATGGAACGGGAAATCTTCCTCGCCGTTTCGCGCACGATGGCGCCCGCTTCCGAGACCTGATCGACCGGCAGGCGCGCCGTGGGCGCGGAAATGCTGATGGCGGCGACCGCCTGACCGGTATGGTCGAAAATTGGGACCGCCACACAGCGACCGCCGATTTCATTCTCTTCGTCGTCAACCGCAAAACCCTGTTCGCGCGTCTTTTCAAGCTCGGCGCAGAATTTGTCCGGGTCGGTGATCGTCCTGGCGGTGACGCGGGGCAATCCATATTGTTTGAGAAAGGACCGGATGCGCTCGGGAGGATAACAGGCGAGGATGGCTTTGCCTAAAGCGGTGCTGTGCGCCGGAGCCCGATTGCCGATCTCGGAGCGCATCCCCAGCGCCTTGGTGCCCAGGAAACGCTCGATATAGACAATGTCACTGCCGTCGACGACCGCCATGTTGACGGTCTCGTTCCACCGGTCGCGCAACTCTTGCAAAAAAGGCAGAGCCACGCGACGAATCTCGACCTGCTCGAGCATCGCAGAGGCGCGCTCTGCCAACTTGAGGCCAAGTCGATATTTCCGGGTTTCCGGGTTCTGAACGAGATAGCCGTTGGCTTCGAGGGTGTACACGAGACTTGCCACAGTGCTTTTGTGCAAAT